>NZ_JBHZPG010000044.1:0-39883 GCF_042788005.1 Peribacillus sp. YIM B13472 | reverse complement strand
GTGGAAATCAACGTCCAAATTGTACAAGCCATAAAAATAGACAAACTCGATTTTCATCGAGTTTGTCTACAGTCTGAGGCACCCATAATTTGGGTGCTTTTTTATTTCTACTTCATGTCGCATTAAAAAAATTTAAAAATTAGATACTGCGAAAAACAGTTTGGAATTTTCAAAAAATATTGAAATAAAAACCGAGGGAGATTATACTCTATTTAAGGAATTTTTTCCTTAAACTACCCTAAATTAAGGGCAGTTATGTAAATTGAATGAAAAAGGGGTTGGAGTGGGTGTCTCAAACGATAATGATTCATGATTTGATCGAGGCTGTTAAAGATGAAGTGGTTGCTTGGAGAAGATATTTACATAAGTATCCGGAGCTGTCTTTTCAGGAGGAAAAAACAGCACAATTTGTTTATGAAAAGCTGCAAACTTTTGGTGAATTGGAAATTTCACGTCCGACAAAGACGAGTATTATGGCTCGTTTGATCGGTCAGCAGCCTGGAAAGGTTATTGCACTGCGGGCAGATATGGATGCGCTTCCAATTGAAGAAGAGAATGATTTTGACTTTGTGTCACAGAATTCAGGAGTTATGCATGCTTGCGGACATGATGGGCATACGGCGATGCTCCTTGGCACAGCAAAAATTCTTACACAGTTAAAGGATCAAATTAAAGGGGAGGTGCGCTTTTTATTTCAACATGCTGAGGAACTGCCGCCCGGTGGAGCTCAAGAGATGGTGAAAGCCGGTGTGCTTGATGGAGTGGATATGATCATTGGCACCCATCTCTTGTCGACTCTTCCTTTAGGGAAAATTGGTCTGAGTTACGGTCCGATGATGGCGGGAGCTGATACTTTTAACATTACCGTGGTCGGTAAAGGGGGGCACGCCTCGCAGCCTGAACTTACCGTCGATCCCATAACGATTGGAACTCAGGTTGTATCGAATCTCCAGCACATTGTTTCGAGGTATCAAGAAGCCCAGGAAGCCCTTGTGGTTTCAGTGACCCAGTTCCATGCGGGAAGTGCGATTAATGTCATTCCAAGTAAGGTAAGCATTGGTGGATCGGTTCGAAGCTTCAATCCAGAACTGAGGGAAAACGTTCCAACCTTTATTGAACGCATAGTAAAAGGGATTACGGAAGCACATGGAGCTACTTATGAATTCGATTATCAGTTTGGTTATGCTCCTACCATTAATGATGAAGAAGTTACCCGATTGATGGACGAAACGATCTGTGAAGTATTTGGTGAAGGAAGTCGAGAGATTTTAAAGCCAATTATGGGAAGTGAAGACTTCTCTGCTTTTCAAAAAGTAGTTCCGGGAACTTATATTGTAATAGGAGCTCGTAATGAAGAAAAAGGGATTATTTATCCTCACCATCATCCCAAATTCACAGTCGATGAACAGGCTCTGCAATATGGGGTGAAGTTATTTGTTCATGGGACTTTGAAAATGTTAAATCTAACATACTAGGGGGTTAAGAGTTTGAAAAAAATATATTGGCTCGGAATTGTCCCGTTTCTTGGCTTTATTGTGGGCGCTTTGTTTACAAATAAAGTGACTCCCTATGTTCTGGGAATGCCATTTTTTCATTTTTGGATTGTACTCTGGTCTGTGCTGACCACAGGTATAATGGGGATTATTTATCTACTGGATCCTGCTAATCAGAAGGGAGATTCAAGATGAATATTGCCGTTTTTTTTATCCTGTTTTTTTTCGTCATTTCTGTTTTGATCGGTATCCAGGCTAAAAAAGGGAAAGAAATGAACTTGGAACAATGGTCGGTTGGAGGACGCGGGATGGGAGCCCTATTGATTTTCCTCTTGTCCGCAGGTGAAATGTATACTACCTTTACCTTTTTGGGTGCAAGTGGATCTGCTTATGGGGAAGGGGGTTCCATCTTTAGTATAGTATCATACGGCTGCCTGGCTACAGTGATCTCCTATTGGACATTTCCTGCTATCTGGAAGTATGCAAAGAAACACCAATTAGTTTCCCAATCAGATTTTTTTGTGAAAAAATATCAAAGTCCTTATCTTGGTGTGCTTGTTGCTGTAATAGGTGTTATAGCTTGTACTTGCTACTTAGTCCTGCAATTGAAGGGGTTAGGATATATCGTTTCAGCAACATCATATGGGGCAATCTCTTCTACAGCAGCCATTTGGGTCGGGGCAATTGGCGTTACCATTTTTGTAATGGTTTCCGGTATTCACGGTTCTGCCAGGACTGCTATTTTGAAGGATATTCTGATTCTTGGCATTGTCGTATTTTTAGGAGTTTATTTCCCACTTCATTATTACGGCGGGCTCCAACCTATGTATGAGGCCATTGAACAGGCAAAGCCGAACTATACCATACTTCCAGATCAGGGAATGAGCGTTTCGTGGTATATATCCACTGTTGTATTAAGCGCTATTGGATTTTATATGTGGCCGCACGGGTTTTCACCTATTTATGCTGCATCAAGCGAAAAGGCCTTGCGGAAAAATGCCATCCTAATGCCAATGTATCAATTGATTTTATTGTTTGCCTTTTTTGTCGGGTTTGCAGCGATCTTACAGATGCCTGGATTAAAAGGCGGCGACGCCGATCTTATCTTACTGCAGCTTACTAAACAGGATTTTGATCCATGGTTTGTGGGATTAATCGGTGGTACAGGCGTGTTAGCCGCTCTAGTGCCAAGTTCCATGCTGTTAATGTCAATATCAACAATGCTGGCGAAAAATGTATATAGCGTATTCACTCCAACGGCAACGGAAAATCAGATTGCAAAACTGGTAAAATACATGGTTCCGCTGATTTCTCTTGTAGGGATATACTTGACCTTTCAAGGTGGAAACACCCTCTTTAGTCTGGCATTAATCGCCTATAATTTTATTACACAACTAGCTCCTGCCTTTTTCGCCAGTTTGATGAGAAATAATTTTGTAACCAAACATGGAGCATTTGCTGGGATTATAGCAGGAGGAGTGCTAGTCTCCATTATGGAACTAGGGAACATGAAAATCGGTCAACTGTTTCCTTACCTTCCTCAAGCAATTAAAGACCTGAATGTAGGAATTATCGCCCTATTTGTTAACATTGCAGTGTTAGTGGTGGTTAGTCTGATGACAAAAAACATTACTAATAATCAGGATACTGATGATTTGGAGACATCAACAGTAGAGCACAAGGTCCTAATGCAAAAAGAATCAAATAGCTAACTCAACATGATTTTTAAATTCACTTCCGATATGATGATGAAAATGACGGATAACCCTCCAATAAAATTTTCTGGGGACAGTATTGTAGCAATCTATTTACAGCTTGGATAATGGCTGATAATGCAGACCCACTAAAAATTGAGTAGTTTTTGTCAAGTTGGTCCAGTGCATGATAATTCAATTGAAATCACCTAATTGGGGATGGGGTATTTTGATAATCCATGGGAACAAATTAATCATCAACGAGAGGTAAAATAGTTCATTTAGATCGCTTTCTGACCAATAACAAAGAAGATTATCTACAAATGAAACAAACCGGTCTGAATATGGCCGGTTTGTTTCATTTAGTTACTCTGTTTTAGAGCTCTGATCTTTATTTCTTTTATTTCCTTTGCTGTTGTCCCCGCTAACAGGAGCTTGTCCGTGTAATTGCGGTGAATTTTGATTACGGCTGCCTTTATTAAATTTTTTTGTCATGTCTCACATCTCCTTTCTTTTTTCAAATACAGTTTGTCCCTTTTTGGTGAACTTATGTTTTTCAATTGAAAGGAACATCTTTATCCAAGTGATATTCAAAACCTTCATTCAAGGCCTAAGCGGTAGCTCAGTAGGGATGGATAGATAGAATAGACATTAGCTTTACCCGTTGAAAAATGGGCTAAGCTGCATATCAAGTCAGGTTGGTAAGAATTAAGTCACAGAGGACTGAGTTAAAATCTAAAAACGCTTGTCGGCCTTCCAAGTTTATCGATCTGGAATCAGCAATGGGAAGTGTCATTCGCCCTTATACAGACAAAGCGTGCCAAATGGCTGTTATGACTGTTGAAAGTTCTGATTATGGAGATAAAATATAATATCGTTAGGGAATGTTCGGAACTAGAGGATCATTTAACATAAGTTCATTCATGAGGTTTAAATTACATAATTACTACTTTATTTTTAATATGCTTGCAGTTGTAGTTTGCAGCTCTGAAAAAAAGAACAGTATATACAGATAAATGATTTCAAGGATACATGTGGTATTCCATTTTAAAGCATGTATAAACATCTTCATGGTAATCTTTCCTTTCTTATTGTAATTTCATCAATTATACTAATGATTTTATACAAAATCTTCCTCTGTGTTAGATTACCTACCATTGTTTTTCTGGATGTAAGATTTTGTTGAAAAAGGACGTTCACCATTACCAACTAGTGAATATCCTCAAGTAGATGAAGGAAAGGCTATTTTTTAGTTACAATATTTTCAATAATTACCTCGATAGAATATACTACGTACTATTTTAGGAATGACAAAAACTGATTTTGGTATGTACATTTTGAAAGATCATTATGCTGTAACTTAAGGAAAAAATATGTACTTTTGGGTGATGACTTTTAATTCCAATCAAAACTACAGTCCATAAGTTCCTGTTCCATTTACGGTGATCACCGCCTAACCGAAAGAGACGATATCAATTTCCCCAGCCCATCGGAAACTCCAAGAGTGAAACCGGGTATAAAGTAGCGATCATTGCGTTGCTCCCAAACATTAAAAACGCTTGGGCATAGGTGTATTCTTCTGTTCTTTTAATGTCATTTACTCCATAAGTTCAATAAAGGGATGCTCCTTACACTCCAGAACTATTTCCAGAAGTGTGCATATTCAAAGAAAAAGTCGATTCCAGGTTGGATTAGATGCCCTTACTGAATCACATATAAAGTAATTTAGCTCCCTAATCATTTTCATGTACCCTCAAAGTAAATGGGGAAAATTATCAGTTATCTACTGGGCAGTCAATCACCATAAATCTGGCTTCACAAAACACCAAAATCCTCCTTTGAATTCATTGTAGCAGTGCCATGCCAGGTGTTCAGAAAATGATGAATAATGACATTGACCTGTGATAAATAAAAGCTCTAATGTGAGTGGTAATGAGTAAGAAGATTCATTTTTATAACATTCGTTGAATTCTGAAAACTACCGTGTTAAAATTTGGTAGCACCAGCAATCATGTTACGTATTTACATATTAATAGGGCCCTATTATTCAGAAGATTGCTAGATTTTTTCGCACCTAGACTTTAGTGATTTACTGCGTAAAAATATAATCAATAGGATTGGAGCTAAGTTAATGGGTGTAGATACCAATGCAAGTACGAAGAATAAATTAAAAGTTGATTATGTGTTTACAGATGCAGAGAATCAACTTCTTACAAATAAATTTTTGGATTTAAAATGTAATCCCTATGAGGATTACACTTCCTTTCGTTCAGAAATTGAAAATATTGTGGAAAACGATGATGAAATAAAAGATATTGTGGAAAAAATAAAAGCTGCCGGCGATAGGATTTGGAAGGAAGAACCATACTTATACCTGCAAAACTGTCCTATAGATAAAGATGTTCCTATTTTTGACCATGAATCACCAGTTCAATCAAAAAGAGAGCTTAAAAAAACATATGTTGGGGAAGGGTTTCTTCAATTCTATGCTCAAGTCATGGAAATGCCAGCCATTGGATATATAAATGTAAACGATGGCGATGTCTTTCAAGATATCTATCCAATGAAATCTTTATCGGAAACACAATCACAAAAAGCACTGGTAGCTTTAGGATTCCATAAAGACTTAGCAAATCATTTCGTTCGCCCTGATTTTGTGAATATGTTATCAATGAGGGCCTATGAAGGAAATCAAATTTTTACAACCTTCGTCAAAAATATTGATTTAATTCAGAAACTTGATCCTTCGGATTTAAATTTGATGCGTCAAGAACTATTCTATACACCTTTTGATGATTTATCGACATATGGTAATCGTACTGAATTAGGGCGTGCAAAAAATCACGCTATCCTATTAAATGAAGAAGAATTTGATATTGCATATTTTGAAAATCGGACAGTCGGTCTTACAGAAGAAGCCCAGGAAGTTGTAGATAAAATAAAAGTTTTACTACATGAATTAAAGGCTCCACACCTACTAAAAGCAGGTGAATTTATCTCTTTGTCAAACAATCATTCTATTCATGGTAAGGATGTTGAAGAGATAACAGATGTGGAAAAGCAAAGAGCTCGTTGGATAATGAAAACCGTTAATTTGTGGAATTTAGATGAACACAAAGAGCACTATGTAGATGGTACAGATTGCATTGTAAATGGATAAATAATAGATCTGTCGGGAGTTGACTCCCGACAGGTTTAAAATAGCTTTAAATTTAACATACATACTAAAGTAACCCAAAGGAGGACAGCGTTATTGATTTACCAATACGCTAAATTATTATGAATAATAGGTTTCTTCAAAATACTTTTGAACTTATGGTAACTATATATCCAAATAACATTGCAATAAAAGATAAAGATATGGTTATAACATATAAAGAATTAGATAATTGGGCAAATGCTCTTGCTCATTTGCTTGTAAAGAAGGGTATTAACGAGGGAGACCGGGTTGCTATTGCATCAGAAAGGTCCATTTCATTGATAGTAGCTATGCTTGCAACGCTAAAGTCGGGTGCCGCTTATGTACCACTTGACCCTTCTTATCCATTAGACAGACTGAGATATTGTATTGAAAAAGCTGAAGTTAATGTATTAATGACTGACGGATCTGTTCCAGATTTAACCGTTAACCGAAATTCAATAGATTTAAGTGTTCATTCTAAAATTAGAGCGGAAGATCCTCCAATAGTTCTGATTAATGATGAAACACCAGCCTATATTATTTTCACATCGGGTTCAACCGGAAGACCAAAGGGTGTAGTTATCCCGCATCGTGCCATTGTCAATCATATGCAATGGATGCAAAAAGAATTTGCTTGGACAAAAGATGATGTTTTTTTACAAAAAACTGCATCGGGATTCGATGCTTCCGTTTGGGAGATATTTGCACCACTATCGTCGGGTGCTACCATGGTTATTGGTTCATCCAACCCATTTGATATTGCAACTGATATCAAAAGGCATGAAGTGACAGTTGTACAGTTTGTACCAACTGTACTTAAATTATTGTCAGAACTAGAATTATTATCTGATTTTACATCTTTACGTCTTTTGTTTTGTGGCGGAGAATCATTGCAAACATCATTAGTAAAGAAAATCCAAAAGAATTTACCAATACCGATTATAAATTTATATGGTCCTACTGAAGCAGCTATTGATACTACTTATAGAGTTTGTTTGCCAGATGAAAATCATCTTTTTAGAGAAATTGATTTGGGACAGCCAATCGATAATGCTTCAGTACATGTTGTGGATGAAGAGATGAATATATTGGGTACTGGTTGCGAAGGAGAACTACTGATTTCCGGTGAAGGTCTAGCGTTGGGGTATTTTGGTCTTCCCGATGTTACAAAAGAGAAGTTCATTATATGTCCTTCTACAGGTCAATTGTCTTACCTCACTGGAGATCTTGTTTATATTAGAGAAGATGGTAATTACGAATTTCGAGGCCGTAAAGATTTACAAATAAAGTTAAGGGGCCTTCGTATAGAACTTGGTGAAATTGAAGAAACCATCCGAGAAGTTTCTTTCGTAAAAGACATAGTTGTAGAGGTTCGTGAAGAAGTTGAAGAACAATGGCTTGTAGCTTATATACGTTGTGATTCTAAGTCTTGGGATGAGAGTGAGTTAAGAAGCTATATTGAAAAACGTTTGCCTTCATATATGATTCCTAATTTTTTTGTTCAGATGGATAGTTTCCCATATTTAGAGAATGGGAAAATGAATCGACGAGAATTATCTTTGATACCGTTTAGAAGTAATAATAATTTTGACGGACTTCATGATAAATGGGAGCAAGTTATTGCGAATATTTGGGAAGATGTCATTGGAGAAAAAATTCATTCTGCTACCACGTCATTTGCCTCAGTAGGAGGACATTCATTACAAGCAATTCGGCTCGCAAACCTTCTTTCCACTGAGTTTCAGATATCGTTAACACATGGATTTGTCTTTTTGTATCCAACAATTCGAAAACAAGCAGATTATCTAAAAAAGAATAGTTTAAAGAATGGCAAGAATACTGTAGTACCTAAGAAACTGGACAAGAAGAAACAAAAATTTGATGCTAATCTTGAAGCTCCATTATCTTTGGGACAACAGGGGATACTATTCTTTGAACAAGAGGAAGGAGCATCTCAATATCATATAGCGTTTCTGTTGAACTTTGAAATAGGTAAAACCACAAAAATAGAAAAAGCAATTTCCTATTTACGAAGAAGACATCCAATTTTATCATCACGAATTATTTTAACTGACAATGGTGAATATATCCAGAAATATGATGGTTCATTGAATTCTGAAATGATTAAATACTCAGTTACGGAAGCGAACTTAAGAAAAGTAATTCAAACTGAAGCAGAAAGGAAATTTGAATTCAATAAGGGAGGATTTCGTGCCTCATTATTTAGTACTGACAAGGCGGAATATTTATTATTGACTTTCCATCATCTAATAGTTGATGGTTGGTCATCTCAATTATTTGTAGACGAGTTACATGAACTTATTGAAACTGATCTAGTGGAAAATAAGGAAATGAAAGCTGCATTTTTCCAATTTGCACATAATCAAAATTCAATGGATTTCAGTAATGGTCTTAAATTTTGGGAGGAGTATCTAGATCAGATTCCAAATAAATCAAGATTCTCAACAAGTATGATGAAGGGCAGCACCCAAACAATAAATGGAAAACAGATAAAGTTTTCACTAACAAAAGAACTAGAACAAAAGATACTTTCTTTTAGCCAGAATACATCAATTACAGAATTCTCCATTCATCTAGCAATGGCAGCTTATGTCCTTGCCAGAATGAGTGGTCAACGAGATATCTGCATTGGGGTACCGGTAGCTAATAGAACTTATGAACAGGATTTTGAAGCGATTGGAAATTATGTTAATGTTGTACCATTTAGAATTAACTTTACTGAGGATGCTACATTAAATAGTATTTCCGAAAAGATTGCACAGGATTATGCTGAGATAATAAAGTATGAGCATATTCCAATTGAAAAAATTATTCAGTCTGTTGTAAAGAGTAGAAATAGTGACTATCGGCCACTATTTCAAGTGATGTTTGTATATAATAGATTTTTGAAAAAGCAACCCTATACTCAATTTAAAATGGAATCGCTTTTAAGTGATACTTCTAAATGCGATCTTAGTTTTATCATAGAACATGATGGAGAGAATTCAACATTCACAATAGAATACTGTAACGACTTATTTACGGATAATGTAATCTCAGAAGTGAAGCAAGAATGGATTTCTCAAATGCAAAAAATAGCTGATGAAACAATTAAATTAGAAATCCAAGAAAATAGTATTGAAGCTACCACGATAGAAAATGACAAAATCTATCATGCAGATAAAGAAACTTTAATAAAAGTTCAAAATATATGGAAGGATATCTTCAGAAACTCAGACCACAATTTAAATAGTAACTTTTTTGAAATAGGTGGTCATTCGTTGTTAGCCATGAAATTCATTGCTCAACTAAATAAGAAATTTGAGCTAACTTTGCCAGTATCTATCGTCTTTGATTATCCCACTATACAAGGAATAGCTCATGTTATAACAAACTCCATTAAACCCAATGGCGTAGTGCACGTCTCACCAGCTGTGAACCGTCAAAAAATATGGTTTATTCACCCAGCTGGCGGAGCACTTTGGTGTTATAAAGAAATGGCTACGGAATTAAACAAAATGTTTGATGTATGGGGAATTGAAAGTGCAGAGATTCCTGAAAGTGATAAATTTGAAGATGATTTATTAAATATGGCTAAACGATATGCTTCTTATATTTTATCTGTTCAACAAGAAGGGCCTTATTATATTACGGGTTATTCGTTTGGGGGTAATGTGGCTTATGAAATAGCTCGTTCCTTTGAGGCTGAAGGAAGAGACGTTGGTTTGTTAACATTATTAGACTGTCATTTCAGTAAAGCCCGTGAGTTCGACAAAATGGAGTTTGTTAATTCATATGCATTAAAGTTTACTAATGGAGCAAATGATAAGTTTATTCCTGATGAGTTAACCCATATGGGCAAAGAAGAACTATTGGAATTCCTTTTAAACTTAGGAAAAGATGGCGGTCATCTCCATATGGACGCAGAAGTTGAGGATGTTAAGAGTGGCTTGGGAATTTGGGAAGCAAATAATATCGCTATTCATCGATACAATATATCTGGATCTTTTTATGGGAAAGTTCTGTTTATACGAGCTGAAGAAAATGAGCATGATACCACTGTAGGTTGGGAAAATTACTTGGCTGGAGATCTAACAGTGCGTTCAGTTCCAGCTCAACATTTTACGATCTATAAATCTCCAAATGCTGAAAATGTTGCTGAAATTATTATGGAACAAGTTGCATCTATTAGATATGTATAAAATTTAAGGAAAAAGGGTTTTTAGTATGAAAAAATATCAAATACGTTGGAGATTTTTTGCTGAGGGTATTCAAAACACTTTATTTTATATGCTATTTCCATTTATTGTTTTATATTTAAACGATGCTTGGAACCCTTACCTAGCATCTGTTGGCTTAGCCATAATTTCAGTATTGGGTGTAATATCAGGTATCTGGGGCGGGATCTTTGCAGATAGGATAGGTAGAAGACCTATGATGATATCTTCAAGTATAGGTTTTCTAGTTGCGACTATATTATTTATCATTGGAAGAATAGTCGAAAGTAATATAATGGTATTTGGTAGCTTCGGTTTAATGAGTATAGCCTATTCTTCATACTTACCTGCTGGAAGAGCTTATATATCAGATTGGCTCGATGAAAAGGAACAAAAAAAAGCTTATGTATTAACCTACCAGATATTTAATGTTGCGGTGACGCTTGGTCCTCTTATAGGAAGTTTTATATTTGACTCTATGCCTATTTGGTTTATCGGTATATCCTTAGTATCTGTTCTGACTTTAGTATATATATCACTATGGAAAACTCCAGAATTTCAGGTTAATAGAAAATTAGGCACTGAACAAAGAATAGATTCAAATGGTAAGTTTACAAAAGCGGTAGTCCTTATAGGAAAAGATAAACGTCTTTTAATTTTTGTTGTTGCCAGTGTATTTGCAGCTCAAGCTTTCATGCAGTTAGAAATATTGCTTCCTTCAACTTTACTAGATAGTTTAACTAAAAGTACATCAATATTCGGCTTTTCAATTAATGCTTCTCAAAACTATGCTTCATTGTTAATGACGAATGGCATCTTGGTAATTATTTTAGGTAGCATGGCTGCTAGACTTTCTTCAAAGTATAGCACGCGTTTTGGGTTTGTAGGTTCCAGTATATTGTATGCTTTCTCCATGGTTATCTTTGGCTTTTCTCAAAACTATTTAGGTTTTTTTATAGGAGTCTTAATCCTTACAATAGCTGAATTACTTGTTGTTAGTACACAGGATTCTTACATTGCTGGTATCGCACCTGCTAACCAAAAAGCACAGTACTTTGCTGCGGCAAATATTCGATATTCAATAAGTCGAATATTTGCTCCACAGTTACTGGCATTTGTACCATTAATTCGGCATGAGGGAGCTTTTCTGGTCGCTGCTTTTTCTTCCTTAATAAGCGCTTTTTTATTTTTCATGCTCTTTCAAAAAAGAATATTGGCTTATAATTCAAAAGTGGGTCATAGTATCTCGGAAAAAATATAAAACAAAAGGGGTTCGGAATTAAAAAATTCCGAACCCCTTTTGAAATTCTCTTTGAATTTTCACCTAAAGTTAAGAGATTGGGGCTCTACGAGCCCACTATGTTAGGCCATTTTTGGACCCTCAAATTGGCCATCTTCTTTAAATTAATGGCAGCATCAATTTTACGAACCAAATGGTTCGATGGCACCAGTTGATCTCGCTGAATAGAATCATGTTTAGAAAACATCCTCATCACCTCAAGTTTTAATAATTCTATTAAAGCAATAAAGACTTTAGGCAAAAGGGTTCTTTCTAATAGTAAACAAAGTTGATTGGAGCGGGTGTGCGAGACTCCTGCTTAGAAAAGCGCGTCCAGGGGAGACCCCGCGAGCGCAAAGGCGCCGAGGAGGCTCCCGGACCGCCCGCGGAAAGCGAGTGCCTGGAGAGGAAATCAACGTTCAAATTGTACAAACCCCTAAAAAAACTGTAGACAAAACACTCGATGAAAATCGAGTTTGTCTACAGTCTGAAACAAAAGGCAGAAATATTCTGCCTTTTGTTTATTTGACTTTTACAAAGTTATTAAAGTGGTTTTAACTCATTTATTAAACTATTCAATTCTATAATATCGATATTATCAGGGAATTCGAAATGATTTTCATTTCCGTTATTAATACAAACACTTATGGGATACCCAGGTCCAAGATGATACAACTTAAAACGATAGTCAGACGTATTTCCAATTTTTAAACCTAGTGTTTTTAATTTTGAAAATTCCTCAGTTGGTATTTCTAAACTATAACGATTCCTTCTATTCAAGATTGAAAAAGTATTTGGGGGAACCAAAAAACCTGAACCTATACATTTTAACCAGCTTTCCTTCAGCGTCCACATTTTGAAGAAAATTTCGATTTGATTAGCTTTGGGTGATTTAATTAAATACATTAGTTCTTCACTGCTAAAAGTACTTTTGGCAATTTCATAGATGTTGAAATCTTTGACCTCTTCTATATCAACGCCTATGGAATCATTATGAATGCCAACAACAACCCAATCACCTGAATGAGAAATATTAAAGTGAATTCTTCCTCCGGCTAGATGGGGTTTCCCATTTTCACCTAAGACAAATTGGATATTTTGAAATGGATCTTTTAAACTGTCACTTATGAACCACTTAGCTAATAGCTCCCCAAATAAAGAACGGTATTTATCCTTTATCTTTTGTAATTTGTGTATGCTCAATTGTCTTTGTCGAGGACACAAATCGAGCATTTCTTCATAAGTATTTTCATTCAAATCAATTGGTAATTTTAAAGCGATAATCTTCAATTTTGATCTCCTTATTTACCTTAATATTGTAAGCACAAGAATCATTTGAGTGATCTTTGCCAAATCCAGGGGAGACACAATTCTCAATTGTTATTTTTATGACTGTCATTACTGGTGATGTCATTTTTGTTTAAAAATTCAATGATTCCATTCATCAATCCAGGGGATAATGGCAGTTCAGGATTTGTATAGGTTGCTAAATTTCCCTTTCGATCTGCAGGGGCTTCTTTCAATACATGATTCATCTTTTCAAGGATAAGTAATTCAGAATCGCTTTTTTCTTTATGTAACGCTTTTGCGTTAGTTGCCGGCACCTGGATATCTCTATTACCGTTTACGATCAGAACAGGGATATTCAGTTCCTTTACTAATTCTATCGGGTTATATTGAATCCATGAAATCATGTAAGGTTGAACAGAAGGACGGAATACACTTTGCAAATCAGCACTGACAGTCCCGACTTGTTTTCCTTGTTTTAGCTTTGCCAGTATATCTTTGGATTCCGTTAATAACGTCGGTGTCAGTTGCTCTTCAAGCTGTTTAATGAGTACTTGGTCAATGGGTTCGCCTGCACCCGCCAATGAAATGAATATGTCAGTTTCTGTTTTCTTTGCGGCTGCCATCCCAATTAAAGAGCCTTCACTATGGCCGATGATGCCGACTTTGGAAAAACGGCCATCCTTTTTGGCAAATTGAGCCCAAGCAGCTGCATCCTCAATATATTGTTCAAATCTTAGGTCCTTTTCTTTTCCTGCCAATTGCATATTTTCACCAATTCCGCGCTTATCATACCTAATGCTTGCGATACCTTTTTCTGCAAGACTTTCGGCTAACATTTTTAAACTATTATTTTTTCCGGGATTTGCAAAGGTGTTACCATCTTTATCGGTCGGACCAGAACCCGCAATTATAATCATCACAGGAAAAGGCCCTTCATTTTTTGGTGTTTCCAAATGGCCTTTAATGGTTCCGTTCTTTAAGTTGGCCTGCACGATTTCACCTGATTCTTTTTCTTCAACTGCCTGATCGGATTTCTTGAGCAATTCAAAGGGGAAGGCTTGCCCTTTTTGAACGAATGTTCCTGAAATCTTTTCCTGATTTATTTTCCCATCAAACGTAATTTGCTGATTTTGGATTTTCATATCAAAAAACAAGTCTGATTCACTTAACCTTACACTTGTTAAGGGGAATTCGTTCAACCCTTGTACAGGAATACTTATCGTTCCATCTTTCTCCGAAAAATAAACAATGATTGGAAGCGCTTGATTTGGAATCTTAATATCTCCCTCCCACCTGCCTTCAATAGCTTTCAACGAGCTCACTTCATCCGATTTCTCTTCCACCTGTACCTCGTCCTTGGTTCTGCAACCTGCCATTAATAAAGCAGCACTTACGATAATACATATAATCGACAAAAGTCTTTTCATTTGAGCCAGTTCCTTTCTTAAAATAATTAGACTCAGTCATTGGATACCCGTCTTCATTATAAGGAATTTTTAATATAAAATTCCAATATTTTCCCTTAATATGGTGCTTATTTTTCGGGTTTATCCTTTTATGGTGGCAATTGCAGCTTTGAAGAGGACGTTTTTTAAAAAAATATCGAAGAGACGTTCAATCAGACCGTCTTAATCGAGAGCGCTTAAGTCGTGTTGTTCTCACGGTACTCTTTTAAAGGTGAGATATTAGGTTAAAGAATTATTTGAATTAAACATTGACATCTAAAAGAAACTCTTTTAAAGTGGATTTGTAAATTAAATATCCTCGTTAGGTGAGGCTCCTGTGTAGGAGATACGCTACTGCCCAAAAATGTCGAAAGACGCCAATGGGTCAACAGAAACCATCGACATAAGGTGGTTTTTAATGTAGCTGGCTTTGTCCTATGCCACACAGTGCTAAAGCTCTACGAATGGAGGAACTGGATTTATGCTTGTATTTGTCATGCAGTCATATACGACTGTTTGTATTTGTCAACCAGACAATGTACGCATATAAACCGTATTTAACACCTTCATTTGTAATGGAGGTGTTTTTATTTTTTTCCTGGAGGTGAGGATAGTGGGGGACTATTCACGACGATATATTCGAAGCTTAATGAGAATTGAATGAACACAAAGAATTTGGAAGGGGAATAATAATATTTTTTTTACTCTTAATATTTAAGGGAAATATTTTTTGGCTCCCCTAAAAAGGAGTGAGTGACGAAATGATAAAAATCCTGACGGAAGATCAAATAACTTTACAAATCATAAAAGTATTAAAAGAAGGAAAAAAGAAAGAATTTCAAGCAATATTAGAAGAACTCCAACCATATGACATTGCGCGAATTTTTGAGGGGCTTCCAGAAAAACACCATACACGTTTCTTGTTATTACTTGATTCAGAACAAATCGCTGAACTGATTCAAGAAGTTGAAAAAGTACATCAATTAAAAATCCTTAGTAAATTAGGAATAGAGAAATCCGGCCATGTAATGGACCTAATGGATAATGATGACCTAGCTTCATTGTTAGAAGACCTATCCCCTGGAAAAATTGAAGAACTTCTTTCAGGTATGAAACAAGAAGAATCAAAAATCGTTCAAAATATCATGAATTATCCCCCTGAAACGGCCGGGCGAATAATGACAAACCGTTTTGTATGGATACCCCAACACTATACGGTTCGAGAATCAGTTGAAAAGCTGAAAATCTTTGCGGAGTTTTCGGAAACGATCAACTATCTTTATGTAATAGATAATGATAAAAAATTAGTAGGTGTTGTGTCATATCGGGATTTAATAATAAATGATGAATCTGAAAAAATTCAAGATATTATGTATAGCCGGGTTATCTCCGTATCTGCTTATGAAGACCAAGAAGAGGTAGCTCGTGTTATTGAGCGATATGATTTTTTAGCAATTCCTGTAGTTGAAAAAAATCATGAGTTATTAGGAATTGTAACCGTCGATGATATTATTGATGTTGTCATTAAGGAAGCGAATGAAGATATTGAAAAATTATCGGCTTCCGGTAAAGCTATAGACTTTGACACGAAGGCGCACGTGGCCGCATATCGTCGGCTACCCTGGCTTATTTTACTTTTATTTATCGGCTTAGTGTCCGGAACTATAATAAGCGGTTTTGAAGAAACATTGTCCAAAGTTGTTGCACTTGCTTTCTTTATGCCGATGATCGCAGGGATGACTGGAAATACAGGTACTCAATCTTTAGCTGTTGTTGTAAGAGGCCTAATCACTAGTGATACGGATAAAGGTGTCGTAACCAGACTTATTATACGGGAACTGAAAGTTGGATTGATAATAGGTATTACCTGTGGAATATTAATTTCCATCATAGCTTATGTTTGGCAGGGAAATCCCGTTCTGGGATTAGTGGTTGGAAGTTCGTTAGTGATGACCCTGATTATCGGGACATTAGCTGGGACCATTATTCCTTTGATATTATATAAATTAAACATCGATCCTGCAGTTGCTTCTGGTCCGCTAATTACAACACTGAATGATATACTTTCGTTACTTATTTACTTTGGAATTGCAACGATGTTTATTTCAAAATTGATGTAGACTATCATTAAAACCAAGTTCACATACGCTTGCAAAGATTTTTCAAGGGCGAACATAGTCTCAATGATTTCGGTACAAACTGTCCAGGCCGACGTTTTAAATCGGGAATATATAAGAAGAAAAAAAGTAGCTGCTGAGCTTGAACATTTGCCAAACAGACCAAAAAATAGTGTATATCAAGCTTCGGCCTTTTCTCGGTATCCAAATTGGGGAAAGGCCGTTAAATTCTCCAGGAAGCGAACCGTATATGGAAGAAGTCTACGTACATTATTTATTCTTAAAATGAACATTGAAGGTAACAAAGCCATTTCATGATTACCTTTATATGAATGAAAAACATGGGACATAATAGGTCGTAGCAAGTTTAGGATTTTCAGGGAAGGCTACATAAAGAGTGTTATGGAAGCAATAGCCAATCATATTCTTTGACCTATGAACTTCATCAGTGATACGCTTCTTTTCGAAATTACGTATTCAAAACCAAGGAGGAACAATGATGACACAAACCAAACAACAAATGATCACCCTGGCAAACCGTCCAAAAGGTATGCCTTCGAAAGGGGATTTTAACTTTGTTGAGGCTCAAGTTCCCACACCAAAGGATAATGAAATTTTAGTACGTACACTATATTTATCTGTCGATCCATACATGCGTGGCAGAATGCAAGATACCAAATCATATATTGCTCCATTTGAATTGAATAAGGTTATCACGGGTGGAGTGGTAGCTGAAGTTGTGGAGTCCAAATCGAATTCCTTCAAACAAGGGGATGTCGTCGTTGGGAATATCGACTGGGCAGAATACACAGTTGTCACCGAAAAGGAAATCCGCGTGATTGATCCCAAGGTGGCTCCGGTCACAACTCATTTAGGGATTCTTGGAATGACCGGTTTAACTGCTTACTTTGGCTTGCTTGATATTGGTAAACCTCAAGAAGGTGAAACTGTAGTGGTTTCAGGAGCGGCTGGGGCAGTTGGTTCAGTAGTCGGACAAATTGCTAAGATTAAAGGTGCGAAGGTTGTTGGCATCGCTGGTTCAGATGAAAAACTTGAGTACTTAACGAAGGAGCTCGGATTTGATGGAGCCGTAAATTATAAAAGAGATAGTTTTAAGACAGATTTAGCTAATGCTGTTCCCGATGGAGTCGATGTTTATTTCGATAATGTGGGCGGCGAGGTGTCCGATGCTGTTTTCACCCTTTTGAATGCGAATGCCCGAATTCCATTATGCGGAGCGATTTCCTCATATAATGCAGAAGGGAAAGATCTAGGACCGCGTCTGCAATCGGCGATGATCAAAACGAGTGCACTTATGAAAGGTTTCACAGTTGGAAATTATGCCGCTAGATTCCAAGAGGGTGCTACTGATTTAGGTAAGTGGCTTCAAGAAGGAAAGCTGAAGTATGAGGAAACGATTATTGAAGGATTCGAAAACACACCTGATGCATTTTTAGGTTTGTTTAAAGGAACGAACCTCGGTAAACAGCTTGTAAAAGTTGCGGAACCTAAATACGCTCAAATATAAGTTATATGGAAATAAAGCTGAGGAAGGTCCTTTGTTGTGATTTTTGAGCAGCTTATAATAAAAGCGGCCTTTTTTCGATATTATCGGGGAAAGGCCGTTTTCCTTTCAAGTTAAAATACAATCCTTCATTACCTTTAGTGGTATCTTTTGATCCCATATGAAGGATATTAATTATTAGAAGTCACCTCATCAGACATAGCTTTCACTGCAGAGTCAATGGAATCATTAATGAAAGGATAAATTGAAAATGAGTGAAAATAAGCACCCTTCCGAATCTTTGAAATCAGATGCGATACATGCGACATTTAAACAGGCTTTTGAAATAAAGAAGAATCCATTTCCATGGATGAAAGCACTAAGTGCAGGCATAGCTGCAGCCTTACCTGTTTTCATTGGCTTATTATTCGGAAATTTAGCGTACGGTTTACTGGCAGGGATAGGAGGTTTCACTTATTTATACGTTTTTAACCAACCGTATCACCAAAGAGCAAAAAAGATTTTCTTTGTGATGGTGGGTCTTGCTTTATCTGTAGTTTTAGGGACGCTTTTGGCTCCATACCAATTGGGAACAGCCATAATGATGGGAATCATCGGGGCAAGTGTTTTTTTTATATTTGGTGCATTAAAGATTACCGGTCCTTCGGCGGTATTCTTCGTCCTGGGTTTCGCACTTGCGACAGGTATGCCCGTTGATCAAAGTCTGGCCCCATTGCGTGGGGGCCTCGTTTTAATGGGTGGGGCACTATCTTGGATAATCTGTATGTTAGGCTGGTTTTTCAACCCGCATGGACCAGAATCGCTTGCGGTGGAAAAGGTGTACAGAGAATTGGGGGCATTCTTTGATTCCATTGGCACCGAGAAATTCAATAAAGCAAGACAGGGAACGGTATTGGCGATGAAACACGCTGAAAATACACTGTTAGCCGGGTTTTCAAACAGCCGAAGTTCAGATGAGTTAAAACGGTTGTTCCTATTGAATGAACATGCGAATGCCATATTTCTGGATGCCCTGGAAATTTCCTTGAACAAAAATATCGTACTGCCGCCAGAATTAGGTCAATCCGTTCGTGCCCTGGCTTGTTCCATTGCATCTAAAAAAAAGAATAAAAAAAAGATCCTTCAACCTGACCAAATGACTGAAGAGGTGGAAGATTTATTCATGAAGATTTATAATGCAGATGCCATCATGAATGAACCTGTCCAGAAAATCGATCAAGCAGCAACCATCTCAAAGCCTTCTTTAAAAACCATTTTTCTTGGGGCGTTCGATAAGAATTCAATTGTCTTCCTCTCATCCGTTCGATATGGAACAATCCTTACCATTGCCGCCATCATCGCCTATTCCGCCGATTTTAACCGTTCGTACTGGATTCCCTTATCCTGTGCGGCCGTTATGTCTGGTTCGACCATAATCGCCACATTCCATCGGGCGGTCCAAAGGACTTTCGGGACGGTCATCGGACTCCTGCTAGCAAGTTTAATTCTAGCAGCCGTTCATAACGAGTTCATCATCGTTTTGATCATTTTACTGTTGACATTCATTACAGAGCTTTTCATCGTTCGGAATTATGGATTGGCGGCGATGTTTTTTACTCCTTCAGCATTGATCATGGCGGAATATTCATCTCAAAGCTATGATTTCAGTTTTTTTGCGACTGTAAGGATAACCGATATCGTCGTTGGAAGCTTGATAGGTCTTATTGGGGCGCTGTTACTTGGCAGTCGTTCTGCATCCAGTCTTCTCAATCATTTGATGGCCAAAACGATTCGAAGCCAGGGGCAGTTATTATTGATGGCGTTCTCAGAAAAAGATAATGACCTTGCAATTGATGAAAGCAGCGAAAGGAACAAAATGGAAACGAATATGGTGAATCTATTAACGGTCTACAATGCATCGCTTGGTGAGATATTCAAAAACAAGGCTAGACTGGAATCTATTTGGCCCGTTATATTTTCGGTAGAACAGTTGGGCTATTATTTAAATGCCAGCTTGAAATCCTCTGAACGGCCAGTACTATCAGAGAGAAAGCTCGCACAAATGCTGTATGTTTTCGAAACCATGGCGATAGCGGCAGATAAAGGTAGATCACATACTAATAAAGAAGTGCCTGAAATTGAAGGATATTCAAAAATTCGCCAGGAAATTTTGGACCTTCAAGAAGCGCTTCGGTTTTGCGGGGAAGCAACTGGCTAATCAATCTATTGATTCTAATAAGGGAGTTCATATTTGACTCCCATTCAATTAAAAAAGGATTTCTTCGCCTCTGTTAAAGGATGAAATTGGCAGGATTATAGAAAAGTCTGTAAAAATGCCGGTTTTCATTATAAAATGTACTTACAAACAGAAAGGTGATGAACCATGTCAAACGTTGCTAAATTTCGTGATTTTTTAACTAGTGAGAAAATCTATATGAATGAGTTGAATGAAGATGGCACCACCTTTTTTAGAGCTGAACAAAAGTTAAAGGACGGTTGGAAGGTCCTTTTAGTATTTGCTTTCAATCAAGATGAAAATGTGGCGGACTTATTTTGCTTTAATGTCGCCGAATTGAAGAATCCTGAAAAGAAACAGGATGTACATACACTGTTGAATGAATATAATGCTAATTTTAGGTATTCCAAGCTGTATGAAGAAAATGGAACCATTTCCATTCGGTATTCATACTCCATTGAGGGGGATATCGTACCGGATCTGGCGTTCAGGAAGTTAATCATGCTGCTTGAAACGGCACAGCAGGTTTATCCGCGGTTAATGGAAGTCATTTGGTCTTAAATCATCATAAAGGATGAAAAAGTTCTCTGAATCAGGGGACTTTTTAACATCTCTACTAGAATGAATGAATATATTAACGTTACAATACATTAATTATTAAATTTTTTTAAAAGAACTATTGCATTTTTTCACATTAAACTATATAATTAATTTTGTTGATTGGTAATTCGACAAACTTCTACAAGAATATGCGGGTGTAGTTTAGTGGTAAAACCTCAGCCTTCCAAGCTGATGATGAGGGTTCGATTCCCTTCACCCGCTCCAATACATACTCATAACGTAGGGTTTCGTTACCTGGAGAACGAAGCTTTGCGTTTAAATATTATTACAAGAATTCTACTGTTTACAGTGGGATTTTTTTATTGTCCAAATGCCATGTCTATCTCTTTTTACCTAGATTTTAACGAATTGATAGGACGGGATGAGGATTAATATGGCCAAAGATAACCATTGCATAGCTATCTGTTCCAATTTCGATACTAAATTTGGTGTAGAGATTGAAGAATTGGGAACCGATGAATGGATATTAATAATACGAATGTCTTGATTACTTCTACCGTAACAAAGGTCGTGTTTCTGATGAACTGGAGCACTAGTATAATGAATGAACTTAAAATAATGCATTTTTTAAGATACCTCCCAGCCTAAAAAAATGGTACTAATTTTATAAAGCATACACTTGTTCAAAAGTGATTACCTACATTAGTAGAATCAATTTGGACAGGTGTATGCTTTTTTGCTTTCCACCCCGCCATTTTAGTCTTCTTCAGCAGGGAGCCTTAATGCCCCTTTCCGTCTCTATTTAAAAGGAATCATTATAGTGGCAAAACAAAGGATATACGTGATTCATAATAAAACACATCCATTTTGTGAATTAAGACTCATGACCAAATCATTATATAGAACTCCAAGTCAGAAAGCTGTGCATGTCATACTGTTCCATTAACAATTGCTAAAAAGCTATAAATTACCCATCGTTTTTTAATTCCTGACTCGTCTGCATTTAAAATTTTTACAGTAAGTGACTAGGGGTAAGCATGTGAACAATTCTTTTATTTGGTATTTCAAATCAATAATAACTGTAAAAAAATGTCGATAACTTTATCTTCTAAATTTTCAAAAAAATGTTATTATTATTTTTGAAATCAAGAGGAGGTGACAGGAGAATGGAATTTAAGGATTTGACTCGAATTCATCTTGATAAACCAAAAGAGGGTATCGTGTTAGCTGCTAACGGTGCTGGGCAAGCAATTAAAAAGCCACAACAATAAAATTATTCATATAAAGGACAGCTATGGATATAGCTGTCCTTTATATGAATTTTATTAGAGGAGAAATATAAATGGAAAAAATTCCGTATCAAATAAATGATGGTGGTATCGTTGCTTTACTTCCTGATGGTAGAGTGGAATTTTTAAACAGGCATATTGAAAGTGAAATAATTCGAATAAATAATGGGGAAATTGCCAACTTTGATTTCGAACCATACATCATCTATGATCCTCTTGTAAAATTGGAAGAATTTCATTTAAGTGCTCCGGCTATTGCATTTATAGAAACAACCAACCTGTGTAATTTAAGATGTAAGCACTGTTATGCTGATTCAGCCTTTAAGAGACCAAACGAGATGTCCACTGAAAGAATTTTAAGCCTGATCGATGAATTCGAAAGTCTGGGAGTCTTGCAGTTATTCCTGACAGGCGGGGAAATTTTCTCACATCCTGATGCTGTAAAAATTATTAACTATGCATTAGAAAAACCTTTTTCGACTCAGATTTTCACTAATGGTCTATTAATAACAGATGAAATACTGGCAGCGATCAAACCAGGTGCATCATTCTTTATCAGTTTTGATACTGCCGTTCCTGAAAGAACAATTAGGGGAGGGATGAACTATCCAAAACTTAAACGTGCCTTCGAATGGATGAAAAAATATGGTCATACATTACGGACAGCGGTATCTGTACATAGTCAAAACTTAGATGATATAGAGGATATTTTTCAGTGGTGTGTAGATAATGAATATCCTAGGCCGCAATGGTTAGAAACCCATCCGGTAGGAAGAGCTTTATTACATCCGGATATGTTATTAAAAATTGATGATATAGACAGAGTATTCAATATCTATAGGCGTTGTATGGAACGTTTTAGTCAAGGACCGGAAGATTACGATGTATTGATTAACCAAGAAGTTATGGACTCAACTGCTGCTGAAGTTTATTCAGTCCAAACAATAAGTTTTTGCCAAAGGTTAGAGGAAGCTACAGGTCAAGAAAAATGCGGAAGGTCATTCGTATATATCAACAGTGCGGGAGATGTATATCCTTGCAGTAATTGTATGGCAGGTAAATTATATGCAGGGGGAAATATACAAGAAAGCAGCTTTAAAGATGTATGGGATCGCGGTTTTTCAGGCTTTCGTTCAATAACGTTCAACGACTATGAATCTTGTACAAGCTGTGAAGTATATAAAGAAGGAATTTGGTGTCAGTTTAGGTGCCCTCCTCTTGCTAAAAATGTTTCAAATAATGAAAAAGGTTGTGGAGCTACAGAATACATTAAGAATTTCATGTTAAAAACGAATGAATATTGGGATGAAAGAAAAAACAATAATATCAAATTAACTTTAACGGCTAAAAAATCATTATAGAAGGTGGTTATTAAATGTCTATAAAATTAAATGAAGCTGAAAGCAATGAACTTAATTTGGGGAAATTATTGGAAAAGCATCCTGAACTTCAAATCGAAAAAAATGATTACAACATAAATGTTACCGCAAATTATGGCGAAAAGTTGACTCAAGAGGAAGTTTATCAAAAGTATCTTTTACATGATGGTGCTGAGAAACCCACTCATTTATATTTTCATGTACCTATATGTTCATATATCTGTCATTTCTGTAATTATGTTAAACAACTATTACCTGAAGATGGTAACCAAATTGAAGTGTTAGATCAATGGACAGAATTACTAATAGAAGAATCTAACCGCTATTTGAAAAATGTAGGATGGATAAGTAGAGCTAAAATAGAATCATTTTACATGGGTGGCGGCACTTCATCTTTGTTAAGGCCTGCCCATTTAAAAAAGATAATAAGTCATGTTAGGGAAAATTATCATGTGAGTGATGATTGTGAATTGTCTCTTGAAGGTAATCCGGACAACTATCAAAATGATGAACTTGAGCAAGCAATAGAAATAGGTTTCAATCGTTTTAGCGTTGGTGTCCAATCTCTGCAGAATGAAGTGAATCAATTTGTAGGAAGAAAACATGATAGGAATATGTCACTTAATGCCATTCATAAACTGCTTGGAACAGGTAAACCATTTAATGTGGATATTATGTTCGGATTGCCTTATCAAACGCCGAAGTCAGTTGCAGCTGATATTAAAATTTTGTGTGAGTTAGGTGTGCCTACTATAACAATCTATCGATTGAGAAACGCTGATAGGCAGAGTATGGGAATAGGTAATCGTTCAGCTTGGAATATACCTTCAGTTCGTGAAAAAATTGAAGAAAAGGGGCTATTCCCAACTCTACTTCAAACTTATGAGATGCGGGAAGAAATCTTGAAAGTATTTATGGAATTTGGCTATCAACCTAGTCCTTGTGGGTGGTGGAGTAAGCCGAATGTTTATCCTGAAGGTAATATACCTAGGGTTTCCCGGAATAAATGGCAGCGTTATGATTCGATGATTGCATATGGTCCAGGAGCATATGGCTGGTTAACCGGGGGAAGTGACCAAGTTATTCAAACGCATAATATTTCTGATATAAAAAAGTATATTGAGCATATGAAAAATGATGGTGATGTTCCACTAGCTTACGGTCGAATATTATTTGGTCATGAAGCCGTTGCCTCAGCTTTGGGCTTTAATTTTAAATCAAATCAACCCATTGATTTAGTGCGCTTTCGAAATCAGTATGGTGTCGATTTGTTAGAAGACGAACCGTATCAAACCATATTCAGTGAATTAGAACAAAAAGAACTTGTTTCAATAAATGAAGTAGAGAATGTAATCCTGCCGACTGTTAATGGGGAGGCGTTACACGAGGAAATCATTAGTGTATATTTCCACCAAAAAATTGGCTCTTATTCTGAGCCGTTATGTCGTAGATTTTAGGTGATTACATGGAAGTTCATCAAATGGATATTGAGTCAACAATAATAAGAATGAAAGTGAGCATACCTGAAAATGCAAAGGGTCTATGCATAATTGTACCATCAGGGCAATTCGGGAAATTTGATGAAGAGGGTGCAGAAGGTGAACTAGAGTTTTATTCTTCTCTTTTTTCAGCACTACCCACTCTAGGTTATGGATTATTACAGCCTGATATGCCAGTAAGGAATGATAGGAAGGCCCCTGCTACTATGGAACATATTACCGAAGGTGAGAAAGTCTTGAAAAATTGCTTGAACTCGTCCATAGTTAAGAAATTTGGTTGGGAACGAATTGTAGTAATCGGCATGTCACTTGGCAGTCAAATCGTTTTAAATAATTTGAATAAACCGTATGCAGGGGCGGCACTTATAGGATGTGTGATTGAGAGTGAACCGGTTAATTATGGCCTGGTTAACAATATTCATTTAATCTATGGATCACATGATTATATAGCATATATGGGTGAAGAAGGAGATCTGTTACCAATCTCTCCTGAAGATTATTCTAAGACATCACTAAAATTCTTGGAAAAAGCAGGTGTAAAAAATGCTTCATGCACCATTCTCGAAGGTTTTGGACATACTCTAGCAATCAAAGAGGAAACTCAAGAAAAGCCGGTGGACCTTTTTATATCTTTGCTAAATAAATGGTTGAAAAAAATTGGAAAGTGGAGGTAGAGTAAAATGAAGAATGTTAGCAGTGAGAGATTTGATAAAATTGCATCTCAATATTCAACTAGTGAAGTTCATAAAATGAGTCAAACAATTAAATTGGCACATGAGAAAATTGAAAACTGGGATATTGAAAACATTTGTGATATAGCTTGTGGAGCTGGACATTTCGGTCTTTCCTTCAGTCATATCAGCACTAATATAACGGCTGTTGACCCATCGAAAAATATGCTGGATATTTCAAAATCTTCCGCAGAGAAAAAGGGAATCACAAATTACAAGACTGTTCATGGGTTTGCAGAAGAATTGCCTATTCCTGATGAAACGTTTGATTTGGTCATTTCCAGATTAGCACCTCACCATTTTAATGATATACAAAAGGCCATTAGTGAAATGTATAGAATCACAAATCCCGGAGGGCATCTAATCATTATAGATTTAGCTGGATATGATAATCATGGGATTGATAAATTTAATCATAAGCTAGAACTTTTACATGATCCCACTCACATTAAAAGTTATAGTGCCGAAGATTGGAAGCGCATATTTGATCAGAGCGACTATAAGAATGTTGAAATAATTAAGAATCAATCAGAATCTCAAACAGGGGTTCCGGTAAAACGTTGGTGTGAAATAGCTAGTTCAGGGATTGAGGCAGAACATGCCATTCGAGGGGCATTGAATGATGCTCCATTGAATTACTTGGAGGAAATGAGTATTAAAAAGATCGAGAATGAATTTTATTTTCCCATTAAAACAAACCTGATATTGGCTGAAAAGGTAAAAAATCATGCCCATAATTAAAATTTACAGTCCAAACTCTTGCCCGGATACAAATATCTTAAGTGATATTTGTAACCGGGTTACAGATCATCTTGATATACCAGTAGGGCATGCATGGGCATTTTGGCATCAACAAGAAAGTTTTCACAAACCAGATTGGGGTTTGAATGGTAAAAATGCTCCAATGATTATGATTTATTGTAAAAATTCCTATAATAAACAACAAATAAAAGGGATTATAGAGATTATTAGTAATGTAATTACCCAAGCTTGTAGCTGTGATAAAGAGAGTATATATATTTCATGTTTTCGAATAGAGCCCGGTCATTTAATGGTAAGAGGGGAATTATGGGAAGGGAATTAATGGTTGTTAAATGAATCCATTTTGAATTTAAATTTTGCATATTGAGGAGGAAGCGAAGTGTCATTACTTATAGAACCAATAGGTTTAATCAAAAATAATAGAGTCAATTTAGAAGATGATTATTGGGGAGAAGTAATTTCTGAGATAATTTTGGATCGTTCCAAATTCAAAGAAGATTGCCTTTTTGGATTAGAACAATTTTCACATATCGAAGTCATATTTTATATGGATAAAGTGGACCCTGACAAAATTCAGTTCAATGCCAGGCATCCAAGAAATCGAACTGACTGGCCGAAGGTGGGTATCTTTTCTCAGAGGGCCAAAGCCCGGCCAAATCAGATTGGTGTATCAAGATGTGAGTTGTTAAAAGTAGAAGGTCTAAAGATAACTGTCAGGGCTTTGGATGCCATTGATCAAACGCCTGTATTGGATATTAAACCGTATATGGCTGAATTTGGCCCAATTGGCCAAGTTAAACAGCCCAATTGGTCAAAAGAGGTAATGGAAAACTATTATAGTAATGCGTTAACAAAATGAGCGGCGTTTCTCAGGAAAGAAAAGAACTATTCAAAAATCGTGCATATTTTCTTTATTTTATTGCTACCACTTTTTCTTTTTTTGGTAATGGAATGCAATTTATTTCAAGTAGTTGGCTTGGATTGACCATGACCCAATCTAATTATACTATTGCGATCATCCTTATATGCTCTTCCATTCCAGGAATCATTTTATCCCCTTTTTCGGGAGTATGGGTCGATCGGTTAAATAAAAGGATACTAGCTGGTTTTTTAGACTTTTTTAGAGCACTGGTTTTATTAATTATACCGATAATTTGGTGGATGGGTGATTTGAACATTTGGCATATCTACTTAATGACATTCTTGGTAGCGGCAGGAGATGTCCTGTTCCAACCGACAATCGTAACATTAATTAGAGAAATAATACCTCGGACCCTTTTGCTGACTGCAAATAGCACTACTCAAATTACAGCACAAATAGGCTCGGTTGTAGGAGCGGGAATAGGAGGAATTATCGTTGCGTTATATGAACCTGTATGGGTCATGCTTATTAATGGATTGACATTTTTTATATCTGGGATATGCATTCTATTAATGCCTAAATCTACCAATAAAACTAATCAAAAGCAGGGTATGGAAGTAAAAGATACCAAGTTTTTCGAACAATTCATTAAAGAATTAAAGGTGGGATATCGATATATTCTACATAATAGGCAAATTTGGATTCTTTATGTTATCATGCTTTCTTATCCACTTACGCTTAGAACGATAAATTCTCTGCTGCCGATCTTCTCAAAAGATGTTTTAAAAGTAGGGGCTGCCGGTTTTGGATATATAGATGCAGGCTTTGCACTAGGAGCAATAGCAGGGGGATTTTTCTTACCTGCTATTGTAAAAAGAATGGGGAATTGGTTTACTTTGGTGGGGGGGATTGGAATTTTAGGATGCAGCATCCTGTTCTTCTCTTTATCATTTAATCTATTTACAGGCATTTTAGGGTATTTTTTGGTAGGATGCACATTTCAAACCCGCATTGCCTATTTAACAACTATACAATATCAGGTAAATATAGAAGTTCAAGGGCGGGTTCACTCCTTTTACACCACCTTTGTTTCAATATTTGCTTTATTGGTATACATCACGCTTGGAATATTGAGTGAATTGGTATCATCAAGATTGTTATTCGTATCCCAAGGTATAATAATACTAATTGCTACAATGGCTGCCATGTATTTTATACCGAAAAAAAGCGTCAATCAAAGCTATTCAGCATAACGGAATAAAATCATGAAAAGACCCCTTCCGATTGTGGAAAGGGTTTATTTCCGTTCAATGTTAATTATCCTTCTACAATCGAGTAAGTCCCTTCGCCACCGTGGATTTCAAGGAACATGTCCATCAAGGATTTCGTTAGCTGATGTGCTTCCGTGATTGGAGTATTGGGTTGTAAATAAATGATTTGGATGGCTTTTTTCGTTCCTTCGGTGACTTTCGTGCGTTCTGAATCAACGTAAGGGCTTCCGAATGCGCCCTCATGATCGGCTGATGTAATCATATTTTCCATGGAATTCAAGCGGCCGTTCAAACCGTCATAACCATCTGCCCCCTCGCCAATCTTAATCGAGATGTCTCCTGATAATTTTTCCGCATCATAAATGCCGATCGGAACTTCATATAACAGCGAGAAGAAGTTATTCAAATCGATGGCTGAATGGATGGGTGTCAAGTAATTCTGTTTTTTTACGCGGCGGTAAAGGGCTTCCACGGAGGGGCGATACCGTGACGGGTTTGTTCCTGTAGCCTTGAAAATCTCCCGCCACGCTTTAATGCCGGAAAAGTCGGTCAATTCCTTTTCTTCAAGGTCGAAGAAAAGAGCTTCCTGAAATAGTTGAAGTCTCCCTTTCACCATTTGCGGGGAGGGACCTACTTCGATGTTTTCATATGTAATGATCCCAACTTTGAATTCAGGGATTTTACTGCTAAGATTAGCTGATACGGTAATTTCCAAGCGTTTCACCTCCAAAAATGATTGCAATTAGTTTATCATAGATAGCAATGGTTTGAAATGGATTCAAGCTTCAATGGGAATACTGAATGAAGTAGGTGATTAATATGGATATGAACTCATTCAAGCAAGAAGTGATTTTATATAGTAAGGAAATCGGCATCGATAAAATCGGCTTTACATCGGCCACGGCTTTTACCGAATTGAAAGGTCGGCTGATACGTCAACAGGAACTGGATTATCAGTCAGGGTTTGAAGAAGCCGATATAGAAAAAAGGGTAAAGCCTGAATTGATATTCGATAAACCGCAATCCATCATTTCGATTGCTCTTGCTTATCCTTCGAAATTGAAGGATGCTCCGCAAAGTACAAAAAGTGAGCGACGCGGGATCTTTTGCAGGGCTTCTTGGGGAACGGATTATCATACCGTTCTTCGAAATAGATTGCAGTTACTCGAGAATTTCATAAAAGATAAAGTGCCAGGGGCATTGACGAAATCCATGGTTGATACGGGTGAATTATCAGATAGGGCAGTGGCTGAGCGTGCAGGAATTGGCTGGAGTGGAAAAAACAGTATGATCATCACTCCTGAATTCGGGTCTTATGTATATTTGGGGGACATGATTACCAACCTGCCATTTGAACCAGATCAACCGATGGAAGATCAATGCGGGACATGCAATAAATGTGTCGATGTTTGCCCGACTGGTGCGCTCGTTCAGGGCGGGCAGCTAAATTCCAAGCGTTGCATTGCATTCTTAACGCAGACAAAAGGTTTCCTTCCGGATGAGTTCAGGACGAAAATAGGCAATCGTTTGTATGGGTGTGATACATGCCAGACAGTTTGTCCGAAAAACAAAGGAATGGATTTTCATTTCCATGAAGAGATGGAACCCGACCCCGAGCTGGCGAAACCGCTGTTGAAACCACTGCTTACGATTTCAAATCGGGACTTTAAAGAGAAATACGGCCATGTATCCGGCTCTTGGCGTGGTAAAAAGCCAATCCAACGAAATGCTATTTTAGCATTAGCCCACTTCAAAGATGAAACGGCAATGCCCCAATTGATACAGGTCATGAAGGATGATCCACGGCCCTTAATCCGGGGAACGGCAGCCTGGGCAGTTGGGAAAATTGGACGGGAGCAGGCTGTTTCCATTCTGGAAGAAGCACGAATGAAGGAAACGGATGAAGAGGTACTGGCGGAAATTGAGAAAGGACTGCAGTTTACCTTGGAAAAAAAATGATATCTAAAATGCAGTCGCCCCTTAAATATTAACGGGGCGGCTTTTTTTGCTTGAGATATTCCGGTGCCTTTAAGGATACCATTTTAATGAGTTGCATTATATTTAAAGGATTGAAATTCCCACATTATATGAAGTTGTGTTTTTGTCCATGCCCTCATACATACACATTAGCATAGATGGTAAGAAGGAGGGCATGAACTTGAGGGAACAATTGCAACGCCTTTTACAAGAAAGAGTGGAGTTTTATACTTCCGATGATCTGGTACGGAGTGAAAGGAAGTTACATTTGAAGAAGGATATGATGAGGAACCGTGCTGCGGAAATTGTTCGGGTGAATGCGGCAGGCAAGATACATTCGAAGAAAAAGGAAGACAATGATACAGTCCTGACATATCATGTGCATCTGCAATATTTATTGAAACAGGAGGATTCATTTTATATAGAAGAAGAAATGGAAGAAAGGGAGGCCCGGTTTCGAAATGGGTATATAGTGGATGAACGTGAGCTTTTTCCCAGCTTTGAAACCGAAGATGCACCGCCAAAATGTGATCCAGGCGCAGATCGTCTCGCATATAAATATGATCGGATGAAGGCCGTCCAATATGCCGAGCGTTGGTGGAATGAATTCAATCCGGCTTATCATAAATTCACTGATGATTGTACGAATTTCATTTCACAATGTTTACATGCGGGAGGAATACCGATGTGGGGGGCGCCAAACAAAAGTAAGGGCTGGTGGATAAGAGGGAAAAGCTGGAGTTATACATGGACGACGGCCCATTCCTTATATCATCTGCTAAAAGCCGGGAATGCCATCAGGACAAAACAGGTGGAGTCGGCAAGGGAATTGAATTTGGGTGATATCCTCTGCATAGATTTCGAAGGGGACGGACGGTTTGATCATAACTTGATTGTTACGGCGAAGGATCAGGACGGGATGCCGCTTGTGAATGCACATACGATGAACAGCCGTCACCGATATTGGACGTATGAGGATTCGACCAGGTATACACCGAACATCGTTTATAAATTCTTTGTGATTTTGGATGGAGGGTGATTGGTTTTTAGTCTTTTTTGTTTAATGCTATAATTAAGGTGAAGTTCAAACTAGAGGTGAAAATGAAGTGTCAATACATGTAGTTTTATATCAACCACAAATTCCAGCAAATACAGGAAATATCGCAAGAACATGTGCAGGGACGGATACGTCTTTACATCTCATCCGCCCGCTCGGTTTCTCGACGGATGACAAACAGCTTAAACGGGCCGGGCTCGATTATTGGGAGAATGTAAAGATCCATTATTATGATTCGTTAGAAGAGTTTTATGAAAGAAATGCCGGCGGTGAATTTTATTACTTAACCAAATTCGGGGAACAGCCGCATTCCAGCTTCGATTACAGTGATCAAGACAGTGAAATATACTTCATTTTTGGCCGTGAAACGACGGGTCTCCCGAAAGTACTGATCCAAGAAAATATGGATCGGTGCCTGCGGATTCCGATGACGGATAAAGTACGTTCCCTTAATCTGTCGAACACGGCTGCCATCTTGGTTTATGAAGCACTGAGACAGCAAAATTACCGTGAATTGGATTTGAAAACAAAAGGTTGAGTTTCAATGTCATACTGTCATCGGGGGCATTTGAGCCCCGATGATGGATACTTTACTTTACATATTCTTAAGGGGTGGGAGCATTGAATAACATTATTGAGAAGATATTAGATCACCGTTCCATTCGTTCTTTTGAGGACAAGTTATTGTCTGAGGAGCAAATCAATACGATTGTGGAATGTGCCCAAGCGGCATCGACTTCAAGCTATATTCAAGCGTATTCAATCATAGGGGTAACCGATCCGGAAAAGAAAGCCAAGCTTGCTGAACTTGCCGGACCACAATCATATGTAGAGAAGAATGGACATCTATTCGTCTTTTGCGCCGATTTATATCGTCAGGATATGGTTTCCGAAATGGAAAACACGGACCTGTCCGAATCGATTGAAAGTACGGAGAAATTCATGGTTGCCTGTATCGATGCTGCTCTTGCGGCTCAAAATGCAGCATTGGCCGCAGAATCGATGGATCTTGGCATTTGCTATATAGGCGGGATCCGCAATAATCTCCCGGAAGTGTCAGCGATTTTGAATATACCGCATCGCGTTATACCATTATTCGGTCTAGTGGTCGGATATCCGAAAAACCGTTCGGATAAAAAGCCGCGTTTGCCGCTGGCCAATATCTATCATGAAAATGGATATCAGGAGGATAAGCAAGAGTTCATCGGACAACTTGAAGAGTATAATGAAACGATTTCCAGTTATTACGAGCGACGGACTAAAGGTAAACGAAAAGACACCTGGACCGAGCAAATGGCTGGAATGCTTGGAAAGAAAAGCAGGTTGTACATGAAAGATTACGTTGAGAAACAAGGTTTTAAGAAACATTGATTAATGGAATGGCCTATTAGGAATATTCTTGCCTTCCCATAAAAGACATCTTTCAAAGTCCTGAGTATGGGCCAAGTGGTAAAGATCCCGGAAATGTTTCCGGGATCTTTACCGTTTTCATTTGTCAGTTGGTATATACGGTTCGGCTCAAAAAACCCTGGCAGATTTCTTCTTATATACCCATGAAATTACCATTGACAATATATATAGATAGAATTATAGTAATTGAGTAATAGATAATGATAATCATTTTCATTTGAGTTTTTACTTGCCTATTTTTCAGTAAATGGAGGTTGAAAAATGGTTCGCCTATATACAAAGAATTTAAATATTGGTTATGGTGAACGTTTAATTGTAAAAGATCTCAGTGTGGAAATTCCAGATAAAAAAATCACAACGATCATCGGTTCAAATGGATGTGGAAAATCCACCCTTTTGAAAGCGATCACCAGAATCATTCCAAATCAATCAGGTATGGTTGTTTTAGATGGAGTGAATATCTCAAAAGAAAGCACTAAGATCCTTGCAAGAAAAATGGCCATACTTCCGCAGACACCCGAGAGTGCTAGCGGATTGACGGTTGGCGAGCTCGTATCATATGGGCGCTTTCCCTATCAAAAAGGTTTTGGGCGCCTGACCGAAAAAGACTATGAAGTAATCGATTGGGCACTTGAAGTGACCGGTACGAAAGACTTTAAGTTCCGTCCGGTGGATGCTCTTTCAGGAGGTCAGCGTCAGCGTGTTTGGATTGCGATGGCCCTTGCCCAGGAAACGGAAATCATTTTCCTGGATGAGCCGACCACTTATTTGGATATGGCGCATCAACTGGAGGTTCTAGAATTATTACAGAGGCTGAATGTAGAACAGGGACGTACAATCGTCATGGTTCTTCATGATTTAAACCAAGCTGCTCGCTTTGCCGACTATATCATTGCCTTAAAGGGCGGGGAAATAGTCAAAGCGGGAGATTGTGAAGAAGTCATCACTCATGAAGTTCTTAAGGAAGTATTCCATATTGATGCGGTAATCGGACGAGATCAACGAACGAACAAACCAATGTGCAGCACATACAATTTATTAAAAGGAGATTTGACAACAAATGAAAAAGATAATGATCCCGTTTATACTGCTGTTAGTGTTAATTATTAGTGCTTGTGGTAACGAGTCAACCGAAAAAGAAAAAAGCACCGCTTCCAAAAAGGAAAAATCAGGTACCATCACATATCAATCTGAAAATGGTCCTGTTGAAGTTCCGGCAGATCCTAAGCGTGTTTTAGTACTATCTACTTTCGCTGGTAACGTTATGGCTTTGGATGTTAACCTTGTTGGGGTTGATCCCTGGTCTAAAATGAACCCGAATTTTAAAGAGTTAAAAGATGTCGAGGAAGTAACGGATGAAAACCTGGAAAAAATCATCGAGTTGAATCCGGATTTAATCATTGGTTTATCAACGATTAAAAATGTTGATAAATTAAAGGAAATTGCTCCAACTGTAACATATACATACGGAAAATTGGACTATTTAACACAACATGTAGAAATTGGTAAACTTTTGAATAAAGAAAAAGAAGCTCAAGAATGGGTGGATGATTTCAAAAAACGTGCAAAAGCAACCGGTGAAGACATTAAAGCTAAAATCGGTGAAGATACTACGGTTTCCGTATTTGAAAAGTTTGATAAACAGTTCTATGTATTTGGCGATAACTGGGGCCGTGGAACGGAAATCCTTTATCAAGAAATGAAATTGGCCATGCCTGAAAAGGTAAAAGAAGTGGCGTTGAAAGATGGTTACTTTGCTTTATCTTTAGAAGTCCTTGCAGACTATGCCGGGGATTATGTGATTTTGAGTAATAATAAAGACGAGGACAATTCTTTCCAACAAACAGATACGTATAAAAACATTCCTGCTGTTAAAAACAATCAACTATTTGAAGCTGATGCAAAAGAATTCTACTTCAATGATCCAATAACATTAGAATACCAATTAGACTTCTTTTCCAAGAGTTTTCTTGGAAAATAATACAGCGAGGGAGAGGGATTTCAATTCCTCTCCTTTTATTCTATAAAAAAGAGATGAGAGAGACAGATGACTAATGAAAATCAACGTTTCATCCCATTTATATATAAACTGATCATAGGGATCGCTCTATTCATAGGCATGTTCATGATTTCAATGGCATTTGGTGCGGCGGATGTTACCGTAAAAGATGTCTGGCAAGCACTGACATCAAATGCTGCTGGTGAAAAGCTTTCAATCATTCGGGAAATCCGTTTCCCTCGTGAAGTGGGGGCAATCTTTGTGGGTGCAGCACTTGCCGTTTCCGGTGCCATCATGCAGGGAATGACTAGGAATCCACTTGCTGATCCGGGGTTGCTTGGATTGACGGCAGGAGCCAATGCAGGTCTCGCCATTACTTTGGCATTTATTCCAAATGCCGATAATTTAGGAATCATGATTGCGTGTTTTATAGGTTCCGCTGTGGGGGCAACCATGGTTTTCGGGATCGGTGCGATGAAAAAGGGAGGATTTTCTCCTATACGGATCGTATTGGCTGGTGCTGCAGTCTCTGCATTCCTTTTTGCCGTTTCGCAAGGGGTCGGCATATATTTCAAAGTATCAAAAGATGTATCGATGTGGACTGCAGGCGGGAATATTGGAACATCATGGGACCAGCTTCGTGTAATCGTCCCGTTCATTTTAATAGGCATCCTGATCTCCCTTATCTTTTCCAGACAGCTCACCATACTTAGCTTAAGTGAAGAAGTGGCGGTAGGATTAGGTCAAAAGACAACACAAATAAAGGCGGTTCTCTTCGTAGTCATCGTTCTGCTGGCAGGCGCTGCCGTTGCACTTGTTGGAAATATGGTATTCATCGGGTTAATGATCCCTCATATGGTTCGGGCTTTCGTGGGTACGGATTATCGATTCATCCTGCCTATGTCCGCGATTTTAGGAGCCACTTTCATGCTACTTGCCGATACGATCGGCCGTACAATCAATTCTCCATATGAAACACCTGTAGTAGCGATTGTTGCGATGATAGGTTTACCTTTCTTCCTCCTAATCGTGCGTAAAGGAGGTAAAGCATTTTCATGATCCAGTCAGCTTTAGTCAAAAAACAGCGATGGATAGTAGGTGCATTATCCGCACTCATTATCATTACGATCATTATAGGGACGTGTTCGGGATATTCGAATCTTTCTTTAGGGCGACTGATTCCAACGCTTTTCGGGCAAGGGACATTTAAAGAGGAATTCTTATTATTTTCCGTCCGATTACCACGAATCATCATTACCATTTTAGCAGGCATGGCCCTTGCACTGTCGGGAGCCATCCTTCAAGGAATCACACGTAATGATTTAGCCGATCCCGGAATCATCGGGATCAACTCAGGAGCTGGTGTTGCCATAGCCGCTTTCTTTCTGTTTTTCCCGCTTGACGCTGGATCATTTGTTTATATGGTTCCACTTGTCGGTTTTATCGGCGCGTTATTGACGGCCTGTTTAATATATATCCTCTCATTTAAGAGAAGGAGCGGCCTTGAACCCGTTCGGTTAGTGTTGATCGGGGTTGGCTTTTCAATGGCGCTTTCGGGCCTGATGATTGTCCTCATTTCATCAGCGGAACGAGCCAAAGTAGATTTCATTGCAAAATGGTTGGCGGGAAATATATGGGGAACGGATTGGCCTTTCATTTGGGCAGTTCTTCCATGGTTAATCATTCTCATTCCATTCACTTTATATAAAGCAAATCGCTTGAATCTGCTTGGTTTAAGTGAACCGGTCGCAATTGGGGTCGGTGTATCGATTGAAAAGGAGCGGATCATATTGCTAATCACGGCTGTAGCATTGGCCGCGGCTGCCGTTTCTGTTACAGGCGGAATTGCATTCATTGGACTCATGTCCCCGCATATAGCAAAATCTTTGGTAGGACCCCGAAATCAACTATTCATTCCGGTTGCCATTTTAATCGGTGGATGGCTATTGTTGCTTGCCGATACAATAGGACGTAATATAATTGAACCCGAGGGGATTCCTGCAGGTATCATGGTTGCATTGATCGGTGCTCCTTATTTCATGTATTTATTGTTGAAAAAATAAAATCTTGTAAAAATCCCCTGAAATCTTTCAGGGGATTTTATGTTTTTTCAGTGCTTTCGCAGTTTTTCGTTTTAATCAGGATTATTTATATCTAATCATTTCATCAGGACTCAATCGTTTCGCTTCGAAATAAAATACTTGAATAAACTTTTTTGTATTTACCCGGGTAGGTGTAAGAACTATTGTTGAATCATTTTGCAGTTCTTTCATCTTTTGGCGAACGACTGTGAAATCAAAAAATTTAGAAGCGTAATTTTCAAACTTCGGATTTGAAAAATCCGTTAAACCGAGCGAAGCAAAATGATTTAACGAATGGTTAATCGTTCTGCGTATTCGCTGTTCGGCAGCTTTTATTTCCCGATTGATATCAACCTGCAAAGCTGATGTGCCGAGCTTTTTTTTGGTGATTTCTACAAAGATATCTTTAAGGGTCGGGAAATGCTTTCCAAAAGTAAAAGTACGTTCATACATAAATAAATATTGAAGCATTTCCATTAAATCTTTTGCACCATTTTCTCCAACGATCCCTAATTCCGATAAAAGGAATTCGCCCACCTCTCTTATACTTTTTTCATTATAACTATTGGATTTATCAACTTTTGGCTGTTCAAAATTCAATACACCGTTTAATGAGGCTTGGATATTTGTGATCGATCTTTCTAAATGAATGCGTTCCATCACTTTTCGGATGACTGTTAATATTTCAATACGATTGATTGGTTTAGTAATATAATAATCGATTCCAAGTGAGTATGCCTCACCAATCAACTCCTTTGATTCAACCTGCGAAATCATTATTATTTTCCCGTTAAATGTATTTTTTATATGACGAAGTGTCTCAATGCCATCCCGGATGGGCATTAATAAATCAATAAATAGTATATCAATTTGTTTTAAATTCAAAATATGTCCTTCTAATAGACTTCCATCCTCGGCTTCCTCCACCACTTCTCCTAAATCTTCGTTCTCAATAATTTGGCTCAAGTTTGAACGTATGGCACAATCATCATCTGTTATAAAAAAACGCATGGGATCATCCTTTCTGGATCAACTTATGAATGGGTAATTTTATTGAAAAAACGGCACCGTTAAAACTGTTCTCAAACAGGATATCGCCTCCCAGTTCTTTTACGACTTCTTTAACATATGAGAGACCAATCCCTGTTGAAGGTGTCCCTAAATGATCATATTTTGAAGTGAATCCAGGTTTGAATATGACAGTCTGATATTTTTGAGGAATTCCAGGTCCGGTATCAGCAACCCTGAATTCTACATTGTCGCGAATTTCACTCAAACTTAAACGTACGATTCCCTTTTCTTTAATTGCTTCCACTGCATTAGCGACTAAATTATTGAAAAGGGATAACACGGTATATACATGATAATGTGAATCGTTTTTTCCATCTAATGAGTATTCAAATTGAATATCCTTTCCTAATGATAAGGCATATTTTTCATTAATTCGGATGATTAAATGAAAAAGTTCAGCCGCATTCATATAATCCCTAAAACTCTCATTGGAAATCAATTTGGAGAGACCAGCAAAAATTCGTTGATTATCTTTCTTGACTTCATGCATTTCACCCGCAATGCGCAATGCTTTTTGACTATATGGTTCTGTAGGAACATGAAATTGCTTTTCCCGTTTTTCCAGTGCTTTTAATTCTCGATACAAATCATATGATTTCTTTGTAATATTCTCTGCATTTTTCAATGTTTTTTTTAAGTGGATCGTTTCCTCATATAAATTGGAAATGAGCATCAGCATGTGTTCATTTTGTTTTCTGATTTGCATTTCCCTTGATTGTGCCTCATAAAGTTTCATCATATTAAAAAAGCTTAAAACGATAAAACTGTGTCCGAATGCGATCACGATCATCTCATTTAATGAACCTAACGCAATTGTTGTTTCTAATACAAAATATTGAATGATTAATTCTGCAGTGTCGGATAATATTTCGATAATGAGGCCAATAAATCCAATAATCAAAGACCGGTTTTGAAAGCGGTTGATTTTCACTAAAGAAAAAAGAAAGGAATAGGTGAAATAAAAGAAAAAACTGGGATACTGTTCTTGAAAAGTGGACGCCCAGTGAAAATTATCATTGGTGAAAAAGTCTATTAGGATACGAAATAACACAACCATCGTTCCTGTCAAGGCACCCGATAAAATAGCAGGTGTTTTCTGTAATAATAGTAAAAAAAAGAAAAGTGCAGGCGGACCAAAACTTATCCGAAACGTTTCATTTAAAGGATAAAAACTCAATTCACCAGCTAATGGGACTGTTAACAACATCAGAGCAAGGATATTGACCTCTTTTTTCATTAACGTACCGAGATTCAAGTCTTCACCTCCTAATTTGTTTAAAAAATCAGTATACAGTTTCAGCGGCTTCAATACAATGCTTACTTTGTTCCTGAATAGAACGGCTTAAACCAATTATGGCAAAACCAATCTTTTTTTCTATCCACAAAAAATGGTAACGGAACATGTCGTTTTTTTTTGTGGATTTTTATTTTTTAGATTTTGTAGGTTTTTGTATGATTATGTAGTTCCCAATTTAAAA
>NZ_JBHZPG010000043.1:0-41612 GCF_042788005.1 Peribacillus sp. YIM B13472 | reverse complement strand
GCTCGTAGAGCCCCAATCTCTTAACTTTAGGCGAAAATTCAAAGGGAATTTCAAAAGGGTTTCAGAATTTTTTAATTTCGAACCCCTTTTGTCTACAAACTGAAAACTCTATTCTATGATAGAGTTTTTTTATAGTATTCTTATTTCTTTTACAGAAAATCAATCGATAGAAACATAGAGTGAAGTTTATATTATAATAAAGTTATTAGTTTTTATTTAAACATATTTGTTTTATGATTGTTTTAGAAGATGATACTGTATAAATTCTTATACTTTCTCATAAAATATATAATAAAAGGGGTTTATTATGTTTAAAATGGAAGAAATTAACCTAGACAACTCCTTCACTATAGTGAAACCCTATACATCTTTAATTGATATAAAGAATAACTTTTTAAAGTATGATTTTGTAATCATTTCAGCGAAAGAATTCTACATTGTTTCAAGGAATGAATGCAATTTCTTGGCATTAATGGATGAATCACTGTCTGTAATCGAGTGGATTGAAAAGGTAAAATGGGATCCCTCTACCATTTCTACAATAGCTGAACTTTCTATGTTACAAACTGATTGGAGCAGACCGGTCCTAATTAAAGATCCAGAAAAAGAAGGAATTATTGGAATCATAACTGCAAACCAATGGGTTCAAATGCTGGAATTGAAAAATGAGGAGCTATCCGCATACTTTTCTACATTGGCGGAAACCATTAATGACGCAGTCACAGCTGTGGATCAAGAGGGTAAAGTTATCTGCTGGAATACTGTTGCTGAGGGAACATACAGCATTAAACGTGAAAATATCCTAGGTCAAAAGATTGGAGAGCATTTTCAATCAGAGTCTATTATATTACATCGTATATTAAATGAGGGACGTCCCGTTCGTGGGGCTTATCATCGCCCTAATAATGATAATCACGTATTAGTAAATGCCTCTCCAGTTATAAAGGATAATACGGTTATTGGAGGCATTGCAACAGAACAGGATATTACTCAAATTGTTCGTTTGAACGAGGAACTTGATTCTTCGTTACCGTTACTTATCCATCAGGACAACCCTTTTTCCTCTATTATTGGAGTTAATGTAGAAATTCAAAAAGCAGTGAAGGTAGCGCAAAAAGTTGCCTACGCAGACATTCCGGTTCTGTTAACCGGAGAACCAGGTTCAGGAAAAGAGATGTTAGCACAAGCTATTCATTACGGCGGTTCAAAGCGTACCGGCCCTTTTGTATCCATTAATTGTTCAGCCATTCCTTCCACTCTTTTAGAGATCGAATTATTTGGATATCAAAAAGGAGTTTTCACAGCTGATAAGAAAACTGGAAAAAACGGGAAAATCGAACAATCACATAATGGAACATTATTTATTGAAGAAATTGATAAAATGCCATTAGACATTCAAGAAAAATTTCTACACTACTTAGAACATGGATCATTTTATCGTGTAGGTACAACGGAATTATTGACGACATATACACGTGTAATTGCCTCTACATCTCAGGCATTAGAAGCAATGGTAAAGGAAGGGAAATTCAACGAAAACCTTTATTATCGCTTAACTGTAATTAACATTGATATTCCCCCTTTACGCGAAAGACCAGAAGATATTGTCAAATTAGTTGAACAGTTTGTGCAAGAGTTCAGTTCTAAGTATAAGAAACTAGTTCCGAAAATTGAATCGGAAGTTATAACTATATTAGTTAACTATGAATGGCCAGGAAATGTCCGTGAACTTCGGAATGTTGTGGAACGTGTTATCCTTCTGAATGATGAAAATATTATTAGAAGTAATCATCTTCAAAAAAACATAACTAGTAGTTATAATGTTCATAATAGCCATATCTCAGGCCCGCAAGAAACATCATTTCAGGAAGAGGAAAAAGAAGAGTTATTCATGATTCAAGAAGCCTTAAGCAAGACATATGGAAACAAAAGTGCGGCTGCCAAATTACTCGGTATGTCCAGAGGAACACTCTACAATAAGATCAAAGAATACAGATTAAACTGATTTATTAGGCATTTTATTAATTCCCAGTTACGCTCTCTATTGAAACTTATGTTATCGCCGATAACAAAAAAAACGAGAGCCAGTGTCTGATAAGACTGCTTTGATAATATCCCCTTAAGGTAGACAGTGTAAAAAGACCACAAACAATCGTGGATATTACACCACTATCTGGAGGGGATTTTATAATGGCTAAAAAAGGGCAAAAGTTCGACAAATATTCAAAGGAAAAGAAATGAAAGCTGTACAGATGAATTTGAATGGGGAATGAAGCAGGGAAACGATTACGTAGAACGTAGTCCTTCGTAGTAGTACGCAATTGAAAGCATGGGTAAAGAAGTTTAGAGGCGGAAAAGGTTTAACAAATCAATTGAAAGGTATCAGAGTGTGATTATTATAAAGCACAGGTAAAATGCCTAAAAAAAGCGTTATGCAAATCTGTCAATGGAACAATCCAGAATCTCGTTGAGAAGTACGAGATCATGCAAGAACGCCTTACATGAAATGGAGATGTACAACGGTCAAGCCACTATAAATGACATCAATTCTAAAGGCAAACGATACACGCCTCTTGAACATGATAAACAGTTGAAAGGAACGATTAAATTGATTCGCCTCAAGCATAAATAGAATCGCTAACCTCGCATGAAAAATGTTTTGCAGGAGAAGGGGCCATTCTTCGTTTACCATAAAAAGGATCCATTGTAAGACCTCTATAACAAAGAGATTGTTTCATGGGAACATAATCAGCTCAAACTAGTATCTGAGACGTTAGATGGTTTATCCACAAAAAAGGGATGTATACAGAACCATTCTCCATTCAGATCAAGGCTTCTATTACACATCCCATGAATACTATGTACCATTATTTCAATAGCTTGGTATTAAATGAAACGAACATGATAATGTCTGAGTGGAATCGTTCTTTTCCCATACTAATCAGAGATGTTGAATCAAAATCATTTTAAAACTGATTCAAGGAGTGGAAGAAATTCTATTATTACAACTGCAAACGATTCCAGAAACGACTCAGCCACCGAGCTCCGATTGAATATCGAATCTCGATGGCTGTAGTCTTTTTATGACTGTGACTGGGGTAAATCAAATGACTAATCTGAGTTGGGATTTTTTTATGCGCAAGCCCGTGCCTAATTTCTAATAGAGTCCATTATTTATGACATAGTTCCTTTTGTTTTGTAATTAAGAGGCATTTTTTTCTTTGTTCGTTGATAATAAATCCGATGATTTATTTTTCTTTAAGACAAAGAAAGAACCGACAATCAGTATAGTGAGAAGTAGGGTTAAAAAGAATTGTAAACGTAAGGAATCAATAAATGTCATCGAGATAAATATACTAGTGATCGTAATAATCGTGGCATATGTTAAATAAGGGAATAACCACATTCTGATCTTAAGTGCTTCAGGATTTTCTTTTTCGTATTTTCTTCGCATGCGTAACTGAGAGAAGGCAATCACTAGATAAACAAGAAGTGCTACACCTCCGGAAGCATTAACTAAAAACAGAAATACTTTATCTGGAGAGATGTAATTGAACCCAATACTAATATAAGCAATAACGGTACATCCTAAAATCGCATTCATTGGTATCCCCTTCTTATTTACCATTAAAAACATTCGGGGAGCATCTCCATTTTGCGCCATCGAAAATAACATACGGGAGCTCGTGTAAATACCAGAATTCAAACAAGAAAGTACTGCCGTCAAAAGAAGGAAGTTCATGATTTGAGCTGCAGCTGGTATATTTAAAAGTTCAAGGACAGAAACAAAAGGACTTTTCATCAAACTAGAAGAGTCCCATGGAAGAATTGTTATAATTATTAAAATTGAACCTAGGTAAAAAGTTAAAATACGATAGATAACGGTATTAGTAGCAACCCTCATGGCTTTTTCAGGATGTGAGGTTTCCCCTGCTGCAGTCGCCACAATTTCACTGCCCATAAAAGAGAACATAACAAGGGCAACTCCTATAAAGACAGAACTTATTCCAGATGGCAGGAATCCACCTCTATGTAGAAGGTTTGAAGTACCAGGTGATTCTATACCTGGTATGAAACCGAATATAATGGCCCCTCCAAGAATTAAAAAGAGAACAATACTGACAACTTTAATCATAGACAGCCAATACTCAAACTCACCAAATGATTTAACAGAATAGATGTTAGTTAGGGTTAATAAAAAAGTAAGCATAAGGCTGACTGACCAAGAAGGCAAAGAAGGAAACCAATATTGTATAATTGTCGCACCTGCTATTGCTTCAACTGCGATGGCAATTACCCAGAAAAACCAGTATAACCAGCCAATCGTGTACCCGGCCCATGGGCCTATCGCTTCTCGGGCGTAAGTGGAAAAAGAGCCACTTGATGGATTTGCCGTTGACATTTCCCCAAGCATCCGCATCACCAAAATTACCAGTAATCCTGCTATCGCATATGAGAAAATAGAACCTGGCCCAGCCGTATTAATTAACGGGCCACTTCCAACAAATAACCCAGCACCGATGATTCCTCCGAGAGAAATCATGGTAATATGCCGAATTTTCAACTCTTTTTTTAATACAGGTTGTTGATGATTCATATCCTACATCCTCTCTATAACGTAAAAATAAAAAAATAAGGGGATTCAAATCTTTCAAAAAAATAGCAGAAAGTGAAAACCCTTAAAACAATAAACAATTATGAATTTTCAGGCTATCTAGTTAAAGAAGCTGGAAAGCCATGGAAAGAAGCTGATGCAGATACGGCTGAAGCCATTGATTTCCTTGAATTCTATGCCCGTCAAATGATGCAATTAAAAAACGGAGTACCTGTAAAAAGTCGAGATGGAGAAGCAAACAAGTTCAACTATATTCCACTTGGTGTAGGTGTCATTATTTCTCCATTCAACTTTCCATTAGCTATTATGGCCGGAACGGCAGCTGCAGCGATTGTTGCCGGAAATACGATTCTTCTGAAACCATCAAATAACACACCAGTGATTGCAGCGAAATTCGTTGAAGTTATGAAAGAAGCAGGTCTTCCTCATGGTGTACTTAACTATATTCCAGGAGGCGGCGCGGAAATAGGCGATTATCTTGTTGATCATCCGAAAACTCGCTTTGTTTCCTTCACGGGTTCCCGTGAAGTAGGCTGCCGCATTTATGAACGCGCGGCAAAAGTGCAGCCGGGTCAAATTTGGTTAAAGCGTGTGATTGCCGAAATGGGCGGAAAAGATACTGTAGTTGTAGATAAAGACGCGGATTTGGATGTAGCGGCCTCTTCGATTGTTTACTCTGCTTTTGGATTCTCCGGACAAAAGTGTTCGGCTGGTTCACGTGCAGTGGTACATCAGGATGTTTATGATGAAGTCCTTGAAAAAGCAGTGGCATTAACTCAGGCTTTAACGATTGGCTGCCCTGAAGATGTAAATACCTATATGGGACCCGTAATCAGCCAGGCTTCTTACGATAAAATCATGAAATATATTGAAATAGGAAAGGAAGAAGGCAAGTTGATGACTGGTGGAGAAGGGGACGACTCCAAAGGGTACTTTATTGAACCGACCATCTTTGCGAATATTGATGAAAAAGGACGTCTGATGCAGGAAGAAATTTTTGGACCTGTTGTAGCCTTTTGTAAAGCGCGCGATTTCGATCATATGATGGAAATAGCGAACAATACAGACTACGGCTTAACGGGTGCGTTACTTTCTAACACTCCTGATCATATTGAACGAGCAAAAGAAGAATTCCACGTAGGTAATCTATACTTTAATCGCGGTTGTACAGGAGCAATCGTTGGGTATCATCCGTTTGGTGGGTTCAACATGTCTGGAACGGATTCGAAGGCAGGCGGCCCTGATTATTTGGTTCTGCACATGCAAGCGAAAACAACTAGCGAAACACTTTAATAAGGGTTGGGGCAATTTAAAAAGGTTGCCCCATTTAATAAAACGAGGACATGTATTTAGGGGGATATATTCATGCTGGCAGAAGTTTCAAAAAATATTTTTCTTCACGCTTCCAACAACAAAGCGTTAAATAAAGCTGCGAAAAAATGGGGCCTTCGATTTGGAGCTTCCCAGGTTGTGGCAGGAGATACAATCAAAAGTGCGATTAAGAAAGTTCAAGAATTAAATGAAAAAGGCTTGGTTTGTACACTGGATCATTTAGGAGAATTTGTTTCAAGTAGAATAGAGGCGATAGAGGCAACGGAATATAACGTAAGAACGTTGGAAGCTATGGGTAGTACAGGAGTAAATAGTAATTTATCTGTAAAAATGACCCAACTTGGTTTGGACATTGATCGGAATTTTTGTGTTCAAAATATGTGTCGAATTCTTGAGACAGCCAAAAAATACAACAATTTTGTCAGAATCGATATGGAAGATCATGCGCATTGCCAAATCACGTTAGATATCCTGAGAGAATTACGAGAAACATATGATAATGTAGGAACAGTGATTCAATCCTATTTATATCGAGCGGAACAGGACGTAAAAGAATTAAAAGGAATTCCCCTTCGTTTAGTTAAAGGAGCTTATCAAGAATCTCCTTCAGTGGCTTATCAAGAGAAAGAAGAAGTGGATAAGAATTATATGAGAATCATTGAAGCGCATTTGCTGAGTGGCAGCTATACGGCGATTGCGTCCCATGATCATCGTATCATTGCCAGTGTAAAAGAGTTTGTTCAAAAACACAATATTCCACGTAACCAATTTGAGTTTCAGATGTTATATGGATTTAGAACAGACATGCAACTAAGTTTAGCTAAAGAAGGATATACAATGCGTGTGTATATTCCTTTTGGTAACGACTGGTTTGGTTATTTTATGCGTCGCTTGGCAGAAAGACCACAAAATATTGCTTTTGCCCTTAAAGGATTCTTTTCTAAATAATTGATGAGTTTATAATAATGGGTGAAGTTTTCATAGATAGTTATTTTACTTTTAGCGTTCGAAACGGGGAAACTAAACAGATTGGCACATCCACTCTTTTAAAATAGAAAAATATAAGCATAAATCTTCTCTCTTTCTCCGATTTAACTTGCCTAAGGAAGATTTACGTTGTTGATAAATAAGTCGAATTCATTGATGATGGTGCAGTTTCGACTAGAACTGGAAATCAAAGAAAGCGCTCAATGAAGATATAATATGACCCCGTCCTCCATTGACCGATGGATTCACCAGTATGAAAAGTCTGGGTTCCTTCCAAGAGAATGACAAAAGTTCACTCGAGCAGGAGGAGCTTTTAATGCTGCACAAAGAGCTTGAGCAGGCGGTGAATGATATTTCTAAGCAAGCTGCGCATTCTCAGAACACAAGGCTACATACGCCGATAGTGTTTTTAGGATAAAAAGCTCAAAGTTGTATCATAATATAACCATATACTAAAAGTTTACATAGGTGATGATTTCAGGTCCCATGTTTTAGGAGGACGGGTTTATAGAAGCAAAATATTGCAGAGAATCAAGGGTCATAAGAACGAGTCGAATATTTCCAAATGATGTGAACAATCATAATACATTATTTGGCGGCAGATTAATGAGTGATGTCGATCAAGTAGCATCGATTTCTGCAGCACGTCATAGTCGCAGTGAATGTGTAACTGCTTCAACAGATTCAGTTGACTTTTTACATCCCATTCGTACAACTGATTCAGTATGTTTTATATCTTATGTGGCATGGACCGGCACATCTTCAATGGAGGTTTTTGTGAAAATTATTGCTGAAGATTTAAAAAGCAGTGTTCGTAGAATTGCAGCGACTGCTCTATTAACATTTGTTGCACTAGATGAACATAAACGTCCCACAAGTGTTCCAAAAGTTATTCCGGAGACAGAAGAAGAAAAAAAATTACATGAAACGGCCTTAGATCGAGCAAGTATGCGGAAACAAAGAAAACAAAAAAGCAAAGATGTGGCTATGTTTTTAAATGTAGATTATCCTTAACTTTCATAACCTGCGAGGTAAGAGGCAATCCTTGTTGAAAAGCCGGACAATAAGCAAAGTGAAGCATTAGATTTACTAAGTTCAACCCAGTCTTTTCTCCGGCTATCGTTCTCAGCATAATGATTGGTCTGGCCTACAAAGGGACGAGTTCGTTTTCATCAAAGAAAGTAACTGCTTTATCCAAGTGGATGAAGTTTAAAATGTGGGATTATTGAACTTCCTACTGATAGAGGAAAAGAAAAGGTGGGTATTTAAGGTTTAGGATCCTGAATATGGATTTTTCTAAATTAGAGACGTGTGTTGGTGCATATTGAATATTTAGAACATTTTGTATATTTTAATGAGGCAAAGCGAATAAATGACTTAAAGCAAGAGTTTCTAATTAGTAAAACGGAGTAATCCCTTTTTTTTATGATGAAAGAAAGCTTATTTAATAAATTTGCTGAGTTCATTCATTTTTTTCCATTCATAAAAGTACTAGTTATTGCACATATGTTTAAAGACTCTACGATATGGTAGAGTTTTTTTATTATAAAAAAACTTCGTTCTGGTGCAAAAACCACTCGTTAGAAACATAGAGCGATTTTTGCAATAAAGCTAATTTTTTTATTGTAGTATTGTTCTTTTTAGGAACATTATTCTTGAAATTGGGCAAAAGTCAATGCCGGCCGCAAATACACACATAGACTACTATATTGTAGGGTATATGTGTATTTTTTATTGAAGGAAATATAAAAATGAATAAATAGTTCTTTAGAGAATTTTGAAGAATTCGCTGCAATCCTCGATAGTGTTATCAATGGTGTTTGTTCGGTGACCCGTTCGTTGTGCGGAACCATAAATTAACAGGTGGTTCTGGCAAGCCAAAAGGTTTGGACGGAGGTTTCTATGTGACATCTACTATCTTAGCTGATGTGACGAACGAAATGACGATATAACAAAAAGATATCTTTCGACTGGTCTGCGTAATGTTTGTTATCGACGGTGTCGAAGAAGCAATAGATTGCAAACGACACACCGTATTGATTGGCAGCCTATGTACTAGGCGGAAAATAAAGATGGAACGTGCAGTATATCGTATTCGGGCCGGACAGGTGTATTTGTAAAGCGGAGTGAATTTCATCGACTTGACGTCACCTAATCAAGGTTAAGAAGCGATCAACCGTAGTAAATATATCCCAATAATAACCTCGATAGAATATTTTAATAAAATAATCAACCAAAAACATCATCAAGTAAAATTCTGTCTTTCTGCAAAACCATGAAAACTTAGTTTGTGGAATAATATTAAATATTTTCCTTTACAGAGGAGATACTACCAAGAGACAAAGGTTAGAAAGGAAGACAGTATGGATCATATACAAATGGCCCGTGCGATGTTCGGGACGAATATGGCTGTACATATCATATTTGCAACGATTGGCGTTGGGTTGCCGATGATGATGTTGGCAGCGGAATTGATGTATCAAAGGACAAAGGATTTACAGTATGTTGTCATGGCTAAACGCTGGACCAAAACATTAGGGGTTTTGCTTGGGGTCGGGATTCCGACTGGTACGATTGCGGGTGTGCAACTGTCACTATTATGGCCTGGGTTCATGGAAGTGATTGGTCGTGTCATGGCGCTTCCATTCCAAATCGAGATTTATGCATTCATGGTTGAAGCGCTATTCATGTCAATTTACGTGTATGCAGCTGAAAAAATTAAGCCATGGGCCCGTATCGTGAGTTTATTCTTTGTTGCCTTCGGCGCAATGGCTTCGGCGGTTTTGATTTCTAATGTCCATGCTTTTGAAGGGACACCGGCTGGGTTCCGGTTTGAAAATGGGGAAATCGTCGATGTCGATCCTTGGGCGGCATTTTTCAACCCAAGTTTCTTGGTGACGGCAGGTCATACGGCCCTGACTGCATATACTACAGGTGCTTTTGTCGTAGCGGCAGTTGCAGCCTATAAGATGCTGAAAAATAAATATGGAACAGCTGAATTTAATTTTCACCAAAAAGCACTGAGGCTCAGTATTGTATTGGGTTTGGTTTTTTCTTTTTTGACGGCATTGAACGGTCATGCGACTACACAGCATTTATATAGGGAACAGCCGGAAAAACTGGCGGCGGCTGAAGGGTTGTTTGAAACAAAGGACCATGCCGGACTTACCTTGTTCGGTTATACCGATAGGGAAGCCCAGGAAGTGAAGTATGGGATTGAATTCCCATGGTTATTAAGCTTTCTATCCGGTAATAGCTTCGATACGGTCGTGACCGGCTTGAACGATTTTCCAGAAGAGTATTGGCCGCCGCTTTATGTCCATATCTTATTCAACGCCATGGTCATCATCGGTTCCGGCTTAATCGCCTTAGCACTGTTTGCATTGGTTTGGAATAAATGGCTGAAAAAGGAGACTTATCCGAAATGGGTTCTCTGGCTATTTGTTGCTGCAGGTCCGCTTTCGGTGATTTCGATTGAATGCGGTTGGATTTTTGCTTGTACAGGCAGACAGCCATGGACGATATACAGGATGCTGACTACGGAGGATTCAGTCACTTCGTACGAAAACCTTGGATTTTTATTCACGATGTTCATTATTGTATATATCATTTTATGCGTTTCTGTCGTATTTACACTTTTGTATTATTTCAAACGTCATTCGGTTATGGATGATATATATAAGGCTGAACAGAAAGATATAAGGCTTTTCGATTCGAATTCATAAAAGGGGGGAAGGCGGTTGAGTGATGCTCTTCTTGCAATAACATTGGTCTGGGGCTTTATTTTTCTTTATGCCATCATGGCCTCTATGGATTTTGGCGCTGGCTTCTGGGCAATGACTTACATTAAAAAGGAAGATACGAATGCTACGAAGATAGCAAATAGCTATTTATCACCGACTTGGGAAGTGACTAATACTTTTGTGGTCGGTCTTGTTATTGCGATTTACAGTTTATTTCCAGGTGCAGTTTTCCCGATTGGGGTAGCCTTGATCGTTCCTGCGAGCCTGATATTGGTCCTGCTATGTATTAGGAGCGCTTTCTTGGTTTTCTCGCATAGCGTAGACAAATATGAAAAAGCGTTAACATATATCTCAGGGTTGACGGGATTGATCATACCCGGGCTATTAATCAGTGTATTGCCCATCACCCACCTTGGATTTGTCGAAGGCGTGAGAGGAAATGAAGAATTGAATCTATCTAAACTTTTCACGAGTCCGAATGAGTATGCATTTGTGGGTTTTGGAATCATGAGCACGCTTTTTTTATCATCTTTGCTCCTGTCTGATTACTCAAAACAGGCTGATGAAATGAAAGCATACAAAATATATCGCAGGGATGCGATGATAACGGGACCGCTTATGTTAGTCATGGCTCTGTTGGTTATGCTCACGTTAAAAAACGAAGCCAATTGGATCTACCAAGGAATGATGAAAAACTCGGCATTGTTATTCGTCTCGCTCGTTTTTTTCATCATTAGCGGGATAGCTCTGTACTTACCCTATTTTTCTAAGCAGGAGGTTAAAGGGATGCCTCGCGTCGCTGTAATAGCGATTATCATACAGTATTTAATCGGCAGTTATGTTTATGGTATCGCACATTTACCTTATATCATATTTCCGAATGTCACGATTCTTTCAGGATTTACCGATCCAACATCTTTCCGGGCCGTTTTTGCCACATATATCGTGGGCTTTGCGATATTAGTGCCAGGGTTCTATTATTTCTGGTCCATCTTCATGAAAGATCAGCGTCGAAAGTTCAAACGGCGGCAAATGTCAAATTAGTTCATCTTGGAAAAGAGAGGTTATCACTATGAAAAAGTTAGATCTGCTAAAATATGCGGTTTTAGTCATTTCACTCTTTTTGAGCTATCAAGCGGTTGAAGCGCATGATAAAAATTTTCAGGTCGATGGCACTTATATTTCAACAAAAAGAGATGTAACAGGTGACCAGAAAATAGACATCATCCAGGTTCAGGGTTTGCCATATGAGGATGGAAGCAAGTTTCTGAAGGAAATTGAGTTAAGTGTGGAAAGCAATCGCCGTACAATCAGCGTCCCGCTTGAAGCTGGGTATAATCCAGATCTCAAGGTTGCCGACTTGAATAATGATGGGGTCCAGGATGTATTGGTCACGGTTTTGATGGAAGGTAGAGAGCGGTTGATAACCAGTTACGCCTATACGTTCAAGGATGGAAAAGTGAAGGAACTGGAAATCCCTCCATCCGTTCCTGTAATGGCTCAATTTCTTGACGGATACAAAGCGGAAATCATTATTGAAGGTCAAAAGCCTGTGGTGATAGATGTCAGTTCCAGAAAACAAGCTTATGATGAAATGGGCATTTATCTAAATGGAAAATTAAATGAACCGACAGAGCTTTTGGTTGATCCATATTCTTCACTGGACTTAAAGAACGTTTTTGGAAAAGGGAAAGCACTTGTAGGAGTCCAAAATGTAAAAGGGTCCGATGAACGTGATTCGATACTGGAAATCAAATCAGTATGGAAGTATAACAATGGATGGCAGCTTGTAAAAGCCCAAGTTAAACCGGTCAAGGGAAGAAATAAATAGTGAATATTATCATGGGATAGTATTAAATGTGACATAGTTCATGCATATCTTAGTTAAATGAAGCAGGTTGACAGCTCTTGGTTTTGAGGGCTGTTTTTTGTTTATATTTAAAAATTGACAATTTTTAAATATTTGGTAAAATCTAAATAAATCCAGTTAACTACATAACCACACTCTTTTGGTTGTTAAATGTAAGCGGATACAAAAAAGGAGGTGCAGTCTTACGGAGTTAAAAGAAAAAATAATTGAAACGTCGCTGACTCTCTTCGATCAGCATGGTTTTCATGGTGTTTCCGTTAACGAAATCGTTAAGGCATGCGGAACTAGTAAGGGGGGGTTTTATCACCATTTCTCTTCCAAAGATGAACTCCTATTTGTCATTCATGATTACTTTATTTCATATGTTTTAATAAAAGCACAGGAAGCCATTTCAGAAAGTACCCATCCAACAGAAAAAATGCAAAAGATCATTCAATCATTCGTTAAAGTTTTTGACCTCTATAAACCACACATCTCAGTTTTCTATCAAGAAAGCAATTACTTAAAACCACCTTATGTTGAAGCAATTAAAAAAAAGCGTCAAATGTATAAAGAAATCATTTTCTCCGTTATCAAAGAAGGCATTGAAAAGGGAGTGTTCCGCAGCGAATTGCCAGTGGAAATTACCGGAATGTCAATTCTGGGCATGGTGAACTGGTCATACAAATGGTACAAAAGGGACGGTGGAAAAACGATTGATGAAATCGGTGATATTTACGTAGATTTAATTCTGAATGCCCTATTGACAGATGAAGAAAAAGATGCGGAAATCACCCAGCCATTTCTACTGAAGAACAATGTTGTTGTCGATTAAACAATTAACTTGATTTGTACAGACCAACTAGTCGGTCTCAATTGAAAGGGGAATGAACATATGGATTTTTCACTTACAAAAGAACAGCAGATGATTAAGGAAATGGTTAAGGAATTTGCCGAAAAGGAAATTAAACCCATTGCGATTGAGTTGGATGCAAAGTCCATGTTTGCGGAGGATGTATTCAAAAAAATGGGGAAACTCGGGTTGCTTGGAATTCCATTTCCTGAAGAATATGGCGGTTCGGGCGGAGATACGATTTCATATGCCATTGCAGTTGAAGAGGTTGGCAAGGCGTGCGGGGGAACCGGCTTAAGTTATGCTGCAGCAGTTTCGCTCGGAGCAAGTCCAATTTACTATTTTGGAACCGAAGAACAGAAGCAAAAATATCTGGTTCCAATCACGACCGGTGAAACTCTGGCAGCTTTCGGGTTGACAGAGCCTAATGCGGGTTCCGATGCTGGCGGTACGAGAACCACTGCCGTGTTGGAAGGTGATGAATATGTGATCAATGGTGAGAAAACATGGATTACAAATGCCAGCTATTCAAGAACCGTTACCGTCACTGCTGTATCGGGCAAAGATTCCAGGGGCAAGAATATCATCTCGGCATTCATCGTGCCAACCGATACCCAAGGGCTTACGATCAATAGCAATTATGAAAAAATGGGAGTTCGGGCTTCCAATACTTGTGAAATCATTCTGGATAACGTCCGGGTACCAAAGAAAAATTTATTGGGAGATCCAGACAAAGGGTTCAAACAATTCTTATTCACACTGGATGGAGGAAGGATTTCCATTGCAGCTTTGGCCGTCGGTATCGCTCAAGCTGCCTTTGATAAAGCCTTAGCTTTTTCAAAAGAGCGCATACAATTCGGTAAATCGATATCAAATTTCCAGGCCATTCAATTCAAGCTGGCAGACATGGCGATGGAGATTGAACTGGCGAGGAATATGGTATATAAGGCGGCGTGGTTAAAAGACAATAAAAAACCTTTTGCAAAGGAAGCGGCATACGCCAAGCTTTTTGCAAGTGAAACCGCCTTCCGGGCCAGCAATCAAGCAATTCAAATACACGGCGGTTCTGGTTACATGCGCGAATATGAAGTGGAGCGCTATTTAAGAGATGCTAAGTTATTGGAGATTGGTGAAGGCACATCCGAAATTCAAAGAATCGTTATCGCCAGACAATTAGGCTGTTAATCTATATGGAACGTAAAATGAACGATGATGCTTTTGTTCATTTTGGTGAAAAGCAGATGTTATCTATACAGCAAAACGCGTTCATTCTTACTTTTATTTGATTAGGAGGAGTTTGATGTCTGATTTGCTAGATATCACTATCGGGAAATTGCTTGAAAGGACAGCTGAACAATATGGTGATAATGAAGCAGTGGTGTACCATGAACTGGGCCTCCGCCATTCCTATCGCGAATTTGAAAAGATTTGCCGAAAGGCGGCCAGGGGGTTCATGTCACTCGATATAAAAAAAGGGGAACATATCGCCATTTGGGCGTCCAATAAACCGGAATGGCTTATATCCCAATTTTCCACCGCGAAAATGGGCGGGGTGCTGGTTACGGTCAACACTAATTACCGTACAAGTGAACTGGAATACTTGCTTAAGCAATCGGATGCGACGACGATCGTCCTGATGGAACAATATAAGGATCATTCATATATAGATACGCTGTATGAAATCGTACCTGAATTGAAAAATGCAGAACCAGGAAAATTATATTCTGAGAAACTGCCCAAATTGAAAAATATCGTCGTTTTAGGTGAAACGCGTTATCCCGGAACGTTTTCGTGGGAGGATGTCATTAGTGGAAGCGAATCCATTTCGGAGGAGTCACTGGACATGAGGATGGAGGAATTGGCTCCCGATGATGTGATTAATATGCAATATACATCAGGGACGACTGGATTTCCCAAAGGAGTGATGCTGACGCATTCAAACTTGGTCAACAACGGATTGAATGTCGCGGAATGCATGAAGCTTACCGAAGTTGACCGGCTTTGCATCCCGGTTCCGTTTTTTCATTGTTTCGGATGTTCCCTTGGTACGATGGCTTCTGTTTCTGTAGGGGCAACGATGGTGCCGATTGTGGAATTTAATCCACGCGTAGTCCTTCAGACCGTTGAAGCCGAAAAATGTACGGGACTTCATGGTGTTCCGACGATGTTCATCGCTCAACTTAATCTCGATGACTTTGATCAGTATGATTTACGTTCGTTGCGGACTGGAATCATGGCAGGCTCCACATGTCCGATTGAAGTCATGAAAAGCGTGGTGAATAAGATGGGTATCTCGGAAATCACGATTACTTATGGTCAAACGGAATCGTCTCCAGGAATTACGATGACAAGAACGGACGATCCGATCGAACTTCGTGTTTCCTCAGTGGGAAGGGCTCTGCCGAAAGTGGAAGTGAAAATTGTTGATCCGGTTACCGGGGAAGAAGTCCAGCGGGGCAAACAAGGGGAACTCTGTTCGAGGGGATACCATGTAATGAAGGGATACTATAATAACCCGGAGGCCACTGAGCAGGCGATTGACGGGGAAGGCTGGCTTCATACGGGAGATTTGGCAGTGATGGATGAAAGGGGTTATTGCAAGATTACAGGACGGCTGAAAGATATGATCATTCGCGGAGGGGAAAATATTTATCCCCGAGAGATCGAAGAATTCCTCTATCAACATCCTGCAATTGTCGATGTCCAGGTACTCGGCGTTCCAGATCAGAAGTATGGGGAAGAGGTAGCGGCATGGATCATATTGAAAGCGGGTGAAACCCTTACGGAGAAAGAATTGATAGAGTATTGCAAAGGGAAAATATCTTTTCATAAAATTCCCCGTTACATTCAATTTACCGATGCTTATCCCATGACTGCATCTGGAAAAATCCAAAAGTATAAGCTTCGGCAACAAACTCTTGATCTACTATCGGAACGCACTAAATAAGGAGGGTATCGAATGATTCGAAAAATTCTTATCGCAAACAGGGGAGAAATAGCATCACGCATTATTCGTACATGCAGGAAGTTGGGAATACTTACTGTCGCCGTCCATTCGGAAGCAGATGCGGATTCCCCATTTGTGGGATTGGCGGATGAGGCATATTTATTGGGCGGACCGAGAGTGCAGGAAAGCTATTTAAACGTCAATAAGATTTTGGAAATAGCTAAGAAAACTGGAGTGGAAGCCATTCATCCTGGATACGGATTTCTTAGTGAAAATGCAGATTTCGCACGTTCATGCGAAGAAGCCGGCTTGATATTCATTGGTCCAAAACCAGAAATCATCCAGCAGATGGGCAATAAAGTCGAGGCACGGAAAAAGATGGAACAAGCGGGACTTCCATTGGTGCCTGGATTTTCACGTCCGTTAATTGATAGTGCAGAAGCGGCAGCCGTTGCCGAAAAGATTGGCTATCCAGTCATGTTAAAAGCAGCAGCAGGCGGCGGGGGAATCGGCATGCAGGCCGTTGCTAATGAAGATGAACTGACCAAGGCCTTCGAAGGGAATCAAAAACGTGCCCAATTGTTTTTTGGCAATGGAGATATGTTCATAGAAAAATTGATAGAGAAGCCTCGTCATATCGAAATTCAGGTATTGGCGGATTCCTTTGGGAATGCTGTTTACTTATGGGAAAGGGAATGCTCCGTTCAAAGGCGCCACCAGAAGGTCGTGGAAGAGGCTCCCTCTTTTTTCCTTGACGAAGAAACAAGAAACAGGATGGGAATGGCTGCAGTGAAAGCGGTAAAATCCATCGGTTATAGCAATGCAGGCACCCTCGAATTTTTAGTTGATGGTGATAAAAATTTTTATTTCCTGGAAATGAATACTCGTCTTCAGGTTGAGCATCCTGTCACCGAAGAAATTACGGGGCTGGATTTAGTCGAACAGCAAATTAAAATTGCATCGGGTAACAAATTGGAATTCACTCAAAGTGAGATTAAACAGGATGGACACTCCATTGAAGTGCGCATATACGCTGAAGACCCGAAAACGTTTTATCCAGCACCGGGGAGAATAACCAGCATGGAACTTCCGGAAGGTGAAGGGATCCGTCATGAATTGGCGGTTCATGGAACTTCCGTCGTATCCCACTTTTATGATCCGATGATCGCCAAATTGGTAGTGAGCGGCGATTCAAGGGATAAAGCGATCATGAGATTAAGAGAAGCGCTGGCAAACTATAAAATAGAAGGAATAAAAACAAACCTTCCTTTGCTTATGGAAATAATTTCTCATGAAGCTTTTTCCCAAGGAGATACGACTACGGATTTCATTGCGAAATATATTAAAAAATTGACTGTATAACGCATATTTTAAAACATAATGATCAGGAGGAATGTAAAATGGCAGAATTAAAGGCAAGCATGGCAGGAAGTGTTTGGAAAATTGTGGCAAATGAAGGGCAAAGTGTAACAGACGGACAGGACATCGTTATCTTGGAATCGATGAAAATGGAAATCCCCATTGCAGCCGAAGAAGCTGGCACCATCAAAGAACTTAAAGTGAATGAGGGGGATTTCGTAAATGAGGGCGACATTTTGGCCGTCATCGAATAAAAGGACGGAGGGGTAAGATGAAATGGCCTGAAAAAGTGACAATTAAGGAAGTGGGTCCGCGTGACGGGCTGCAAAATGAAAAGGTCATGATACCTGCACAAAGCAAAATGGATTGGATCGATCAGCTCTCTGATACGGGATTATCTTATATAGAAGTGACTTCTTTTGTCCATCCAAAGTGGATTCCCCAATTGAGTGATGCCGCCCTTGTGGCTAAGGGAATAAAGCGCAATCCCGGTATCACTTATGCGGCCCTTGTACCTAATCAAAGGGGACTGGAGTCGGCTCTTGAAGCTAATATCGATGAAATTTCCGTGTTCATGTCATCCAGTGAAACGCATAATCTTAAAAATATTAATAAATCGATCTCCGATACCTTTCCAATAATGAAGGATGTCATCGGGACAGCAGCAAACAGCGGGAAAACGGTTAGGGGCTATATTTCAACCGTTTTCGGCTGTCCTTATGAAGGGGAGGTTTCGACAGAACAGGTTTTCCGTGTTTGTGATCAACTGTTTGAATATGGAATCGATGAGGTCTCATTGGGTGATACCATTGGGGTCGCCTCTCCAAGACAAGTTGCCTTATTCCTTGAACAGGCAGTAAAAAGATATGATATAAGCCGAATTGCCCTCCACTTTCATGATACAAGGGGTATGGCACTCGCAAATGTCCTTGAATCATTGAATTATGGTGTTGACACTTTCGACTCTTCGCTCGGAGGTTTAGGAGGATGTCCGTATGCACCAGGTGCGAGCGGAAATGTGGCAACGGATGACCTGATCCATATGCTACATAAAATGGGAATTCAAACGGGAATCAATCCAGAAAAACTAATGAAGGCTGCGGCCATGATGCAAAGCTTTTTGGAAAAACCATTGCCTAGCCATCAGATGGCTGTTTATAACGCACAATAAGAGAAATTGAGGTGAATTTATGACTTCATTAGTTGAAATCAGTCATGAGGAACAAGGAATTGCCCTTGTGACTTTGAACCGGCCGGATGCTGCTAATGCTCTATCCACAGAACTGCTTCATTGCTTAGTCGAAGGGCTGTATGAATTGAAAAGAGATTCCAATTTACGAACGGTCATTTTAACGGGAGCAGGTGAAAAGGCGTTTTGTGCAGGTGCGGATCTTAAGGAACGAGCAGGTATGAATGATGATAAAGTCAGGGAGACAGTCAAGTTGATTGGTGACACGATTACGGCGGTCGAAAACCTTCCAGTTCCAGTCATCGCCGCGATTAACGGTTCGGCTTTTGGCGGAGGGCTGGAGTTGGCACTCGCTTGTGACATACGCATTGCATCGGAAACGGCTAAGGTTGGACTGACAGAAACGTCATTAGGCATCATCCCAGGCGCCGGCGGTACTCAGCGACTGCCGCGGATAGTCGGAATGCCGACAGCGAAAGAACTGATTTATACGGCAAGGAGGTTGGATGCAAAAACGGCACATGCCTTGAAAATTATCAGTCATGTATATTCACCCCAACATTTACTTGAGGAAGCGAAAAAATTGGCTGGGGAAATTGCGGTCAATGCCCCATTAGCACTCAGGGCTGCAAAAGCGGCGATCAATCAAGGGGCTGAGACTAACTTGAAAACAGGATTGCAAATTGAAAAAGACTGCTATCAGACAACTTTAAAAACCCGTGACCGACTGGAGGGTCTGTCAGCATTCAAGGAAAAGCGCAAACCGGTTTTTAAGGGCCAATGATTTCAATTGAAGGAGGAACAGGGATGGTAACGACGGATAAACTAACCGAAACGGTTGAAACGATTAAAAAAGGCGGTTTAGAAAAATATCATCAAAAAAACGCTGAAAAAGGAAAGCTTTTCGTACGTGAACGGCTAGAGCTGCTTTTCGATGAAGGGGTTGAAATAGAGGACGCCTTCTTTGCTAATTGTGCCAGTGATGGATTACCTGCTGATGGTGTAGTTACAGGCATCGGGAAAATCAATGGTCAGAGGGTTTGTGTCATGGCCAATGATTCGACTGTAAAAGCTGGTTCCTGGGGAGCAAGGACCGTCGAGAAAATCATTCGCATTCAGGAAACAGCTGAAAAGTTGCAGTTGCCCCTTCTTTATTTAGTCGATTCTGCCGGGGCACGAATTACGGATCAAGTAGAAATGTTTCCGGGACGCCGCGGAGCAGGACGCATTTTTTACAATCAAGTGAAGTTATCAGGAAAAGTCCCGCAAATTTGTCTATTGTTCGGTCCGTCTGCCGCAGGCGGGGCATATATCCCTGCTTTTTGTGATATTGTCGTAATGGTTGATGGGAATGCATCCATGTATTTAGGTTCACCGAGAATGGCAGAAATGGTCATTGGCGAAAAGGTAAGCGAAGAAGAAATGGGCGGGGCGAAAATGCATTGTTCTGTTTCAGGATGCGGGGATGTTCTTGTCAAGTCTGAAGAAGAATCCATCGCGTTTGCGCGCAGATACTTAAGCTATTTTCCAGGAAATTATCAAGAAAGACCTAAAAGCGTAAAACCTGAGCTGCCTGCGGATTTTGAAAAAACATTGGAAGAACTGATTCCCAAAAATCAGAATGCACCCTTCAATATGTATGATCTGATCGATAGGGTTATAGACAGGCAATCGTTTTGTGAAATCAAGAAACTATTTGCACCCGAATTAATTACTGGGCTTGCAAGGCTAAATGGACAAACGATAGGGATCATAGCCAATCAGCCGCGTGTCAAGGGAGGCGTGCTGTTCCATGATTCAGCTGATAAGGCAGCCAAGTTCATCAATTTATGTGATGCTTTTCATATACCGCTATTGTTCCTGGTGGATATTCCAGGATTCATGATTGGGACGAAAGTCGAACAGGCAGGTATCATTCGCCATGGCGCGAAAATGATTTCGGCCATGAGTGAAGCCACGGTTCCCAAGATTTCTGTCATTGTCCGGAAGGCTTATGGTGCTGGACTTTACGCGATGGCAGGTCCCGCTTTTGAACCGGACTGCGTTCTTGCCTTACCGACGGCATTGATAGCGGTCATGGGAGCAGAAGCTGCGGTCAATGCAGTCTATGCCAATAAAATCAATGCAATGGAACCGGAAGAACGCCCTGCATTCATCGAACAGAAACGCAATGAATACAATGAAGACATCGATATCTACCGCTTAGCCTCCGAGATGATTGTTGATGGCATCATCCAGCCAAATGACCTGCGTGATGAATTGAGCACCCGGTTTGAAGCGTATAGCAGTAAGCAATTGACATTTACCGATCGTAAACATGGAGTCTATCCCGTTTAAAGAATTCAATAAACAAGCCCGGTCATCATGACCGGGCTTGTTTATCATGTATGAAAATAAATGATTTTTTAAATAATTAGAAAATTTTTCTGATTTTGAGTTGCTAAATTACACAAGGAAGAGTACTATAATTAGTAATTAATGATTTACTAATTACTTAATTCCATACTTAGTGAAAGAAAGTGAGAGTTGCCATGGCTCAGCAGGAAAAAAAGAAATATATTACTCCAGATGGATACACAGCAGATATTGCGATTTTTACGATTACTACGAAGAAAACGGCAGAGAAAGCCCCGCCTGAAATGTTTTTGAAGCTATTATTAATCAAACGAGCCACAAAAGATAAGGAAGGAAGCCCGAATGTTGAAGGAGATAAATGGGCATTGCCTGGAGGATTTGTAAATGCCAGGGAGACTGCTTATGAAGCAGCTAAACGGGAATTAAAAGAAGAAACGGGCGTAGCTGGATTCCATGTCAAGCATTTCGGGGTTTATGACCGGCCAGGGCGCGATCCCAGGGGATGGATCATATCGAATGCTTTTTATGCAATTGTCCAGGAAGAGTTCCTTCATCAAAGAAAAGCAAATGACGATGCAGCCGAGGTTGAATTGTTCACGATACAGGAAGCCTTACAATTAGATCTTGCATTCGATCATTATACTATTATTAACGATGCGATGAATTTAATGAAAAAAGAAATGGTGCAAACGACGATAGCCCAAAAATTCCTGCCGGATGAATTTACACTTTCTGAATTGCAACGTGTTTTGCTGACAGCCAGAGATGATGCTAAAATCAGCGCAGACTCACTTTTTTATGCAAAAGCCCCGAAACTCCCTTTTTTGGAGAAAGTCTTGGATGAAAAGGGTATGCAGAAGAAAACGAAACGTAATTCGTATCGGCCTTCTCAGCTTTACCGGTTTAATGCAGAGGTTGTCATGGACTCTATTTACTATTAAGGGGGAATTGGTGATATGGGAAAAAAGGCATTGATCAATATAGATTATACGTATGACTTCGTGGCAGGCGGGGGTTCATTGACCTGCGGGAAGCCAGGCCAGGATATCGAGAAGGCACTTGTCAGTATAACCAGGGATTTCATTAAACAGGGCGAATACACGGTATTCGCGATTGATTTACATGAAGAAGGAGACCGCTTACATCCCGAATCGAATTTGTTTCCACCGCATAATATTAGCGGTACAATGGGTAGAGACCTATACGGGGCGTTAAAAGAGGAATATGAAACAAATAAAAATCAAAAGAATGTTCATTATATAGATAAAACACGTTATTCGGCCTTTTCGGGAACGGACCTTGATATACGTCTAAGGGAACGTCACATTACCGATATTTATTTAGTCGGGGTTTGTACGGATATCTGCATTTTGCATACGGCAATCGACGCTTATAATCTAGGCTATAAAATCTTTGTATATGAAAATGCAGTGGCCTCGTTCAATGATGCCGGTCACCATTGGGCGCTTGGACATTTTAAAGGATCTCTTGGAGCAACCATTCTATAATATCCATTTAAGCAACAGAATAGAAGGGAAGCGAATGCTTCTCTTTTGGGAGGAACTATCCATGGAAAAAAAGTACAACGACGACAGTTACGCATTACACACTGATCTTTACCAAATCAATATGGCCCAAACTTATTGGCAGGACAAAACTCATAACCGAAAGGCAGTTTTTGAGATATTTTTCAGAAAACTTCCATTTAACAGCGGATATGCGATTTTTGCGGGACTTGAAAAAATTGTCCATTACCTTCAAAACTTCGCCTTCTCGGAAAGTGATATCGACTATTTAAAAAATGATTTGCACTATGATGAAGAATTTTTGAAATATTTGCAGAACATCCGTTTCACGGGAGCGATCCGCTGCATGAAAGAGGGGGAGCTCGTCTTCGGCAATGAACCGATTTTACGGGTGGAGGCACCGCTCGGTGAGGCTCAACTCATTGAAACTGCACTGCTTAACATTGTGAACTATCACACACTCGTGGCAACAAAAGCTTCGCGCATCAAACAGGTCATCGGTGAAGAATCTGCCCTTGAATTCGGTTCAAGGCGGGCGCAAGAAATGGATGCTGCAATTTGGGGAGCGAGAGCCGCCTATATTGCTGGCTTTGATTCCACTAGTAATGTACGTGCTGGAAAGCTGTTCGGCATTCCGGTTTCAGGGACTCATGCACATTCCATGATCCAAGCTTATAAAGATGAATATACCGCTTTTCATAAATACGCTGTTTCCCATAAAGACTGTGTATTCTTGGTTGATACTTATGATACATTACGTTCTGGCATCCCGAATGCAATCCGTGTTGCCAAGGAACTGGGCGATAAAATCAATTTCATTGGCGTCCGTCTTGACAGCGGTGATTTGGCTTACTTATCAAAAGAAGCGCGACGTATGCTTGATGCTGCAGGGTTCCATGATGCGAAGATTGTCGCTTCCAATGACTTGGATGAATATACGATCATCAACCTGAAGCAACAAGGAGCAAGAATTGACATTTGGGGCATCGGAACCAAATTGATTACGGCTTATGACCAGCCAGCGCTCGGCGCCGTTTATAAAATGGTTTCAATAGAGGGCGAAGATGGGAATATGAGAGATACCATCAAAATTTCTTCTAACCCTGAAAAGGTTACGACACCTGGCTTAAAACGAGTATATCGAATCATCAATAAAGTGAACCATCATGCTGAAGGTGATTATTTGGCGATGGAATATGAGAAGCCGCAGGAACAGGAAAAATTAAAAATGTTTCATCCTGTCCATACCTTCCTAAGTAAATTCGTCACGGATTTCGATGCGGTTGATCTGCATGTGGATATTTTCAAGGATGGAAGTTTGATTTATGAATTGCCAACCATAGATGAAATCAAGGCATTCACGCAAAAAAATCTCCAAGTATTATGGCCGGAGTACCTGCGTGCACTTAATCCTGAAGAATACCCGGTAGATCTAAGCCAGGATTGTTGGGATAATAAAATGAGGAATATAGATGAAGTTAAAGCCAATGTAGAAAGAATGCTAACGAAATGACAATCCTATTTTATTAGAAAGCGGGGCTTTGCCAATGCGTCCATTACAAAAAGAAATCGTAAAAACATTACTTGTCCAACCAACGATCGATCCTGAAGTCGAATTCAGGAAAAGTGTTGATCTATTAAAAGGGTATATGAAGAAGAATACGTTTCTGAAAAGCTTTGTACTTGGAATATCTGGAGGTCAAGATTCAACACTGGCGGGGTATATTGCCCAAACTGCTGTCAATGAATTGAATGAAGAAACGAATGGCAGCGACTATAAGTTTGTTGCTGTAAGCTTGCCATATGGAGTACAGGCTGATGAAGATGACAGGCAGCTGGCTTTAAAATTCATCAAGCCAAGCCAAAATGTTACAGTCAACATCAAGGACGCGGTGGATGCATCAGTAAAAGCTGTGGAAGAAGCAGTTTCTGAAAAGCTATCGAATTTCTTAAGGGGAAATGTCAAAGCACGTGAGCGAATGAAGGTACAATATGATTTAGCGGGACTTTATAAAGGCGTCGTGCTTGGTACGGACCATGCCGCTGAAGCGATCACAGGTTTTTTTACGAAACATGGTGATGGTGCAGCGGATATCCTTCCATTATACCGCTTAAATAAAAGGCAAGGAAAAGAAATCCTGAAATTCGTCGGTGCACCTGAGCGTCTTTATACGAAAATACCAACGGCCGATTTGGAAGATGACAAACCGTTACTTCCTGATGAAGCGGCTTTAGGCGTTAGCTACGATGAAATCGATGATTACCTTGAAGGCAAGGATATCAGAACGGAAGCTGCTGAAATCATCGAAGGTTGGTATACCAAAACTGAACATAAACGCAATGAAGCCATTAACGTTTATGATACTTGGTGGAAATAAAAGAAGCTGATAAGTTATCCCGCATCACATAAGATGCGGGTTTTTTGCAAGAACATAACGAGCACCTTAACTGGAGGGTACCCAAATGAACCTTTTTGTTAAATGGGACACTTCATCCGTTAATTGTTAATGCGGCTAAGAACCTTGTAGCAGTGGTTACAGGAAGCGAGACAGTCAATGTCGTTACTAAATTTAAAGGACTTCAGTCACTTAAATAGTAAAATTGCGTCCAGGTACCTCCAATTGTGTAATTTGGGGTGCTAACACCATTATCGGAGATGGCCCCTCAGGTATCTCCCACACCACTTTTTATCGCAAGCTATTGGGGAACTTGGGGTTATCTAATTTATTACTCATAAAAGAGGTTAATTGGAGTTATCACAAAATTCCCACACCCAAAACATTATACAAAGATAATAAGTTAAGTCGTTCCACCTTCTAAAAGTTTAACAGGCAGATATGTCTCAAACGGCAAATCGTTAAATTCACCTTCAATTTCTTTTAATAAAATATCAATAGCTGTCTTAGCAATTAAATCAATTGGTTGTTGTATGGTTGTCAATTCTGGCAGTAAAACTTGAACGGCTTCTGTTCCATCATAACCGACAACTTTTAATTGCGTTGGTATATCTTTTCCGCGTTTTTTAGATTCAGCTATAACAGATGCCGCGATTAAATCATCACTTGCAAAGATACCATCTACTTCTGGATGTTCATCAAAAAGCTTAGAGATTACTTTTTGGTGACTTTGAAGAGGTGAAACTTCATATGTAATTGGAAGTCTTCCATGTTCCTGCATAACATCCTCATACGCTTTTCTTCTTAAGTTTGCTGGTGTTTGCAGCTCAATTGGTCCATTTATATGAACAATATACTGACAACCTTTCATTATTAATAATTCTGTAGCTTTTTTTCCTCCGCCATAATTGTCAGAGCCAACAACAGGAATGTTTTTCGATAAGTAATGGTCAATTGCTACAACAGAAAGATTTTGCTTCTCATAATTTAGTATACCTCGGTTATATGTTACAACGACTACTCCATCTACCTGATTACGTATGAGCATTTCCAAATATTTTTCTTCTTTATCTATACGGTTTAAGCTGTTACAAAGTAACAATTTATAGCCTAATGAAGCACAGATACTTTCAATATGAAAGGCTAGTTCACCGAAAAATGGGTTACTTGAATTAGGGATAATTAGCCCTATTAAATTAGTTCGTTTATTAAATAGAGAACGGGCTAGTTCATTTGGAAAATAATTAATCTCTTCCATCGCTTTATAAACTTTTTCTTTTGTTTTTTCACTTATGTAACCGCGGTTATTTAATACACGGGAAACTGTGGTTGATGAAACACCTGCTATTTTTGCCACATCGTGAATGTTAGGCTTCATTTCATGTCCTCCTACCTTAAAAGAAACATCCATTATTATTTATACTGAAATACTTTTTTAACTACTCATTTATGGTAAAGTTTTCATTTTTCCCATCGGTTGGATACTAAGATTTATTTCAGTTGGTTCACAGCGAATTAAACAACATCATCCATATTATATAAAGAGCGAAGTGATAAAAATGAATTTCCATTACTAAACTGTTTAATAGCATATCATAATCTGTCACCTGCTTGGAAAACCCTATTATAAAATAACTTTAAATTAGTGTATGTTTACTTAAATGAATTTTCCTCCGTCATGCTGATCACACGCACCTATTTTAGAGAAAATTACTAAAATGTGCAAGGGATGGAGATTGTTTTCATTTGTCTTGAAGTTTTTCCTGAATTATTTTGATTAACGCTCATTATTAATGATGTGTCGTTCCTACATATCATTTTCCCCTATAATAATCTTCTTTCCGTTATAAACGGAAGTAAATGTCTGATTTTTCAAAAAAATAACTGTCAACCGATTGACATATGTAACCGGTTGACATAAACTACAGTTGAAAGCGCTTTTATACGTTATTTAAGACGAAAGACATTATGAGGGGGAAGTGAAAGGTATGAAGAAATGGCTACTAGTAAGTATATCTTTATTACTGATGTTTACTGTGGTGGGCTGTAGCAAAAGCGAAAGTGTAAATAGTGATGCTAAACAGACGATTACAATGTGGGTACACATATCTGATGATAATGAAGAAGGAAAAGTGTATAAAAAACGGGTAGAAGCCTTCAATAAGAAGTATGCTTCTGACAATATCAAAGCCAAAATTGAATTTATTCCGCGTAGCGGAAATGGTGGGGGTTATGAGGACAAAGTAAACGCGGCCCTTACAACCAGCACGTTGCCGGATGTTATTACTTTGGACGGACCTAATACAGCTGCTTACGCGAAATCTGGTGTCATTGCACCATTGGATGAGTATGTAAAAGATCAAGATGATTTACTGCCAAGTATTAAGCAACAAGGAACTTATAAAGACAAGCTGTATGCAATTGGTGTTAGTGAATCATCTGTTGGGATTTACTACAATAAAAGAATGTTAAAAGAGGCGGGCGTAGATTTGAATACGCTACCAACAGTTGACAATCCATGGACATGGGACCAATTCCTTGCTCTTTGTAAAACGTTGAAAGATAAATACGACAAGCCAGCTATTGATATGCAATTACAGTCGAAAGACGAAATGTTGACGTATGCGCTAACTCCGTTTGTCTGGTCAGCTGATGGGGATATCATCTCGAAAGATGGAAAGAAAGCAGAAGGCGTCTTCAATGAAAAACCTACTGTTGAAGCAATGACTTTTATTCAAACAATGTTAAAAGAAGGTTATACGACACGAACGCCAGTCAAACAAGCGTTTGAAACGGAAAAATATTCAATGAAGTTTAGTGGGGTATGGACAGTAACTGATATGAAAACAAACTACCAAAAGGTAGATTATGGCGTTATGCCATATCCAGTATCACCAAAGACAAAGAAACTAGTTTCTCCTTCAGGTAGTTGGCAATTTGCGATGACACAAACGTCCGAAAATAAAGAATGGGCTGCAAAATTAGTTGACTGGATGACAAATAAAGATTCGAATGTGGAACTGAGCCGTACGATTGCAGCACTGCCAGTCCGGTACTCTTCTGAAAAAGTGATGGAAAAAGAGTTCTCAGAACAAATGAATGTCTTCCTGAAACAATTGAAAGAAACAGGACACGCACGTCCCGTTACACCGGCTTATCCGCAAGTCACGCGTGCTTTCCAACAAACAATCGATGACATCAGCTTCTATGATCAAAATAAAGATATCCAAAAAGTATTGGATACACATGCGAAAGAAATGCAATCAGCTATCGATAAGGCCAATTAGAAGGAGGAACTATGAGTAAAATTGGATGGAAAGAAAATAGGACTGTCTATACATTTCTGAGACCAGAGGGAAGAACCAAGAATAAAATTCGGTGGAAAGAAAATGTAGTTGCGTATACGTTTTTGGGACCGGCGTTGTTACTTTTATCGATGTTCCTTGTTATTCCGTCTATTATGTCAGTCTATTATTCTTTTACGGATTACTATTTATTGACACCAGATATGCGTACATTTGTCGGATTGGACAATTTCATCAATCTATTCCAAGACCCAGTTTTTCTGAAAAGCTTGGTGAACACACTGGAATTTGTCGTTTGGGTGATTCCGTTACAGATAGGGGCAGCTCTTGGGCTGGCCCTCCTGTTAAATAAACAACGTAAAGCAAACATGTTTTTTAAAGTAGCTTACTTTAGTCCAGTTGTCATGTCACTTGTCGTTATCTCTGTTCTATGGTTGTATTTGTTGAATCCGAATGAAGGGATTATTAATAACGTACTCACATACTTCGGCATTTCTGCGCAACCGTTTTTGACAAGTCCTAAGCAGGCAATATTTACAATTGTTGTGGTTTCAGCTTGGCAAGGAGCTGGCTTTCAGATGCTGATTTTTCTAGCAGGACTGCAGAATATTCCTGGTGATGTTTATGAGGCGGCACAATTAGACGGGATGAATAAATGGCAACGATTTATTTACATTACGTTACCTTTGTTGAAACCAACTTCAATCTTTATATTTATTACCACATTAATTGGCGCATTCAAGCTGTTAGTTCAACCAATGGTTATGACGCAAGGCGGACCAGTGAATTCCACCATGACGGTTGTCTATTATATTTATCAAACTGGTTTTACGGACCGTATGGTTGGTTATGCCAGTTCAATTGCTCTCTTGTTTGGGACGATTATCGGATTGGTTACGATTACGCAACGTAAACTGGTGAAGGAGGATGAAGACTGATGAGACGGAAATTCGGGCCTCAGACGATTTTAGAATACATTTGCCTGGTTTTGCTCGCAGTGCTATTTATTTTTCCGCTGTTTTGGATGGTCGCATCCTCGATGAAACCAGAAGCGGGAATTTATAACGATATGAGCAACATTAAGGCTTTCATGCCATCATTTCATCCATCAGACTGGTTTGTATCCTACAAGCAAGTTCTGTTACGATTTCATTTACTAGGTTATATCGGCAACAGTTTGTTTTATGGTTTGTGTGTAGCAGTTGGTTCCATAATTATCAATGGGATGGCGGGCTATGCATTTGCTAAACTTAATTTTAGTGGAAAAAAAGTGCTGTTTGGTCTTTTATTGGCTATTTTGATCGTGCCATTTGAAACCATCTTAATCTCTCAATTTACCATTATTCATAGAATTGGATTAGTGGATACACGTCTTGCGGTTATTTTGCCAGCGTTGGCAGGGGCATTCAATATCTATTTGTTCCGGAACTTTTTTATGGCTATTCCAACAGAGATCATTGAATCGGCTAAATTGGATGGGGCCAATACATGGCAAGTATTCTGGCGGGTCATGCTACCGATGTCTAAACCAGCCGTTGCCACTGTTGGGACATTGGCTTTTATCGGAAGTTGGAATGACTATATCTGGCCTCTGATGGTCTTGACAGACAAGTCGAAATTTCCGATCCAAGTAGCGATTACAGCAATTAATAGTACAGATCCGGTTTATACTAACCAAGTCATGGCTGTACTTACGATATCCACCGTTCCATTGATTATTATCTATATTGTGGCTCAACGTTATATTTTAGAGGGGATTGGTGGTTCAGGAACAGGCATTAAATAGAGAGTGTATCATTATTAACAACCATGTTTGGACTTGAAATTCACATTTCTATTTCTTCTTTTTCATATCGTTAACTAGTAATTCATTTCTTTTCACATGTCTAGTAAAAGGAGCAATTAAATTGAAAAGTTCAAAAAATCTGTATTGGATGTTAAGTGCGTATTTTTTCTTTTTCTTTTTTACTTGGTCTTCTAGTTACTCTTTATTTTCCATTTGGTTAGGACAAGAAATAAATTTAAGTGGGTCAGCTACAGGTATTATCTTTTCTGTAAACGCTATCTTCGCCTTATGTATGCAGCCGCTATATGGTTATTTATCTGACAAAATAGGTTTAAAGAAAAATATATTAACTTTCATTAGTTTGCTGCTCGTATTTGTAGGACCATTTTATATTTTCATCTATGGACCATTATTAAAATACAATGTCTTTTGGGGCGCAATTGTTGGAGGAATCTATTTAGCAGTTGCTTTTCTAGCAGGGATTGGAGCGATTGAATCCTATATTGAAAAGATTAGCCGTAAATATGATTTCGAATATGGAAAATCAAGAATGTGGGGTTCTCTAGGGTGGGCGGCAGCTACATTTTTCGCAGGACAGCTGTTTAATATTAATCCAAATATCAATTTCTGGGTTGCATCTGTTTCGGCCATCATATTAGTGGCCATTATTATGTCTGTGAAAATAGAAATGACAGATCAAGAAATGAATAGAGCCAACTCTATTAATCTAAAAGACGTTGGACATCTTTTTCTATTAAAAGATTTCTGGTTTTTCATGATGTACATTATTGGGGTGACATGCATCTACAGTGTTTATGATCAGCAATTCCCTCTTTATTACGCATCTTTATTTCCGACTGAAGCGTTAGGCAATCAAGTATTTGGATACCTAAACTCATTTCAAGTATTTTTAGAGGCTGGAATGATGTTTCTTGCACCGTTTATCGTAAAAAAGTTTGGTGTAAAGAATAGTTTAATTCTAGCAGGATTTTTAATGTCCTTCCGAATCATCGGTTCTGGAATTGTTGTTGGACCAATCGGAATTTCTTCCATGAAATTAATTCATGCTCTAGAATTGCCTATTATGCTAATTGCTATTTTTAAATATTTAGCAGCGAATTTTGATACACGTTTATCTTCTGTGCTCTATCTAGTTGGTTTCCAATTTGCCTCTCAGGTAGGTGCATCTATTCTTTCACCACTCGCAGGTAGATTATACGACAGTCTAGGATTTCGTCATACCTATCTCATCATGGGAATCATGGTTTTCTGTTTTACCATTATTTCAATCTTTACTTTATTAGGATCTAAAGAAAGCAAAGGCTTAAATGGCAATGTGGAAAGGTTACGAAAGATAATATAGGAGGATATTATTATGATAACAATTAATAGAATTAAAAAGGCTGAAGAGGCACTGAAGATTGCAAACAAGAAAATAAATAATCGTTATCGATTAGGTTACCATATCATGGCCCCAGCTAACTGGATTAATGACCCGAACGGTTTCGCACAGTATAAAGGGGAATACCATGCATTTTATCAATGCCATCCATATGATGCAAATTGGGGGCCAATGCATTGGGGCCATGTAAAAAGTAAAGATCTCATTCATTGGGAGCATTTGCCTGTTGCTTTAGCTCCTGGGGATGCTTGTGATACAGATGGATGTTTCTCAGGAAGTGCCGTTGATAATAATGGTGAACTAACCCTAATCTATACAGGACATCACTATACAGACAAGGAAAACGATCTCTTCTATCAAAATCAAAATATTGCGGTCAGTACGGATGGCATAACATTTGAGAAAGTTGGAGAAAATCCGGTTATTGCTAAACCACCAATAGATAGTGCACATCACTTCCGTGATCCCAAGGTGTGGAAGCACAATGATGCCTGGTACATGGTTTTAGGAAATTCGACGAAAGAGAATGTCGGAAGAGTTATTTTATACCGTTCTTATGATTTACTGAAGTGGGAATACATTGGCGTTCTTGCACAAAGTGACGGCTCACTTGGATATATGTGGGAATGCCCAGACTTCTTTGAATTAGATGGAAAATATATTCTAATGATCTCACCTCAAGGTATTAAATCAAATGGAGATTTATATAATAATCTATTCCAAACAGGTTATTTGGTTGGAGATTATAATTACGAAACAAACGAGTTTGTTCATGGATCATTTACTGAATTAGATAATGGACATGACTTTTATGCAGTTCAAACACTATTAGATGATAAAGGTCGTCGAATTGCGATTGGTTGGATGGATATGTGGGAGTCAAACATGCCAACAAAAGCAGATGGATGGTGTGGAGCCTTAACATTACCACGCGAAATAACGCTAGGGGATCATAACAAGATTTTAATGAATCCTGTTGAGGAATTAATCTTATTACGTGATTCTGAACACAATGAGTGTACAAATCAATCCATTTCTGAAAGCTATTTGGTAGAAACGAAAGAGGATTTACTTGAAGTGAAAGCTGTGTTTGACTTAACTAATTGTAGTGCTCAATCTGTAGGTCTAAAGATTCGTGGAGTTAACCAAGAAGAAACAGTATTAACGTATCACTTAGATAAACAACAGCTAACACTTGATTGCTCCAAGTCAGGAAAAGTGGAAGATGGTGTTAGAAACACAATACTTGAGACAAATCAAGAGCTTTCCCTACGTGTATTTATTGATCGATCTTCCATTGAAATCTTTGCGAATGATGGACAAACGACCATGACAAGTCGTATCTATCCGAATGAAGATAGACTAGGTATTGAGGTATTTACTGAGAAGGGTGATGTACAAGTCAAGGAAATAACTTATTGGAACCTAAAAGACATCTGGAAATAAAATAACAAGGAACAAGTGTCTAGCACTTGTTCCTTGTTTAGGGGTGAATACATTGAAAAAGGTTTTTTGTCTTGGTGAGACATTGATTGATTTTATTCCTATTCAAAAAGAAAAATCATTAAAAGAGGTTACTGGTTTTGAACGTGTTGCCGGTGGAGCTCCTATGAACGTTGCGATTGCAATTGCAAAATATGGTGGGAATTCAGTCATAATAACCAAGATGGCTAATGATAATTTTGGTGATTATTTAGTGGACGTGCTTCAAGAAAATGATGTAGACACTTCCTATATTATTCGAAGCGATGAAGGAGAAACTGGATTAGCATTTGTTTCTGTAGATAATTTCGGAGAAAGAAGCTTTAATTTTTATCGCAAGAATACAGCTGATTTATTACTTTCACCAGAAGAGGTGAAGTCAGAGTGGTTTAATCAAGGAGATCTTCTTCACTTTTGCTCAGTGGATTTAGTTGAAAGCCCAATGAAACAAACTCATATAAAAGTGATAGACAGGTTTAATAAAATAGGTGGAATTGTAAGTTTTGACCCTAATGTCCGGCTTCCTTTATGGCCTGATGAAGAAAGCTGTCGGCGTACCATACTAAACTTCTTGCCTCTAGCTGATATTGTAAAAGTATCCGATGAAGAATTATATTTTATAACAAATATTAGTAAGGAAAAAGAAGCGATTAAATCCCTTTTTGTCGGTAACGTGAAAGTAGTCGTATATACAAAAGGAAGCGATGGCGCAAAAATTTATTTGGAAAATGGAGAGGAATATGAAGACAAAGGATTTAAAGTAATTGTTTCGGATACAACAGGGGCAGGTGATGCATTTATGGGAGGTTTCTTATCCGAACTAGTGTCACTTGAAGTATCTAATGAAAATCTATGTGAAAGAGTGAGTGAAAATCATCAACGATTACTTACTTTTGCAAATGCAAGTGGAGCACTCACTGCTTCCGTAAAAGGAGCTATTCAGGCAGCACCTGGAAAACGACATGTATTAAATTTTATTTCTACTCAACGGGCACAACAAGGGTTAAGGAATTAAATTCTGAAACTAGCTTTAAACTACCCTGATGTGTTCATCATTATTATAAGGACCATCAATCTTATTTATTTGTATTCCGGTCAAAATGATCCAGGTGCAGGAATTATATTAAATGGAGACGTGGTAATCACTTTTTTCTCGGGAGAGGTTTCAGTCATCCTAGGGTGACCGAAATTTTCTGCAAGCTTTGAAAAATGAAAGTGGACCTTAGAACGAAACTATCCGTGAGGAATATGAGGTTTGATTCAATTAGCCGGCTGTTAGCTAGGTTTGTAGCTATCATTAACCCTCATACGATCATCTTTGCATTGATAAAGTGAACAATTTAATAATAAAACGGTAATGAGTTTGGTTTAGGGAATAAAACTTAAATTTAAGAACCCTAGACCATGTACAATAAAAACAGTTTATATGCTTTTTTATATTTCAAAAGGAATGACAACAAAATTGTGTCATTCCTTTTATAGCTTGATCAACTAAAGGCAGGTTAGTTGCATAAGGCGAACCTGTCTTTTGTGTCGTATAAAAACAAAATGTGAAAGAACAAATGAACTGAAAAGGATAAAAAAGAAATTAATCTCTTTTTATCCTTTTCAAGTAGCTCAAATCCCATCTTCATTTAAACAACAGATCTTTTAAAAGGATAATGGCCTACTTGATAATTTGCCCTTGTCTATCTCAAGTTTCTGACATGATCCAAAACACCGCAAATCAATTCCTTTAAAATATTCCGATTTTCACTCGTTGCTTAGTAAGAAATTTTTAAGTGCGCAAAGCCCTATCTCCAATTCATTAGAATCCTTAGCAGATGTCAGCGAAATACGAATAAACTGATCGGATTCATCTTTTTTGACCAAAAAACGATGGGAATGATAAACATGAATACCATGTGCTAAAGCATTCTGTTCAAACTGCTTCAGCTGATACTTTTTGCGTAATGGAAGCCAACGAAAGAAACTTAACGGGTTTTCGTTAGAATTATCTATTTGAAAATATTGTTGATAGAGAAGATTACGTTCTTTCGCAATTTCTTTCTTTTGCGTAATAATCTTCTCTGCACAGCCAGTATTGATCAACTCAGTTATAACTTCTGCATTTAATGCCGAGGTTTTTATATTGATATTGAAAATTCCGTTCGTAATTTTTTCGGCAAACTGGTTTGCGTAGGCTAAAAATCCAACTCGCATGCCGGAACTTAGTGATTTAGAGATGCTTAAACTATATACAAACCGTTCCGGTATAAAATGTGAAATCGGTAAATAACCTTGCGGAGCAAGGAAAGAAAATATGTCATCTTCTATTAGTATAAGGTTGTGTTTTTTTATGACCTTTGCTATATCCTTTCTTCGATTCATATCCATAGTGATAGCAGTCGGGTTATTACATGAAGGAATTAAATAGATTCCTTGTAAATGATTTGTCCTGCATGCGGCATCTAACCGTTCCGGCATCATTCCAAAGGTATCACCTTCTATTGGAATTAAATGAATATTGAGCATATTCGCTAATTCTATAAAATTAGGGTAAGTATACGTATCCACAGCAATTTTATCCCCAGGATTGAACAGGGACATTAAAATTAGAGTAAGAGAATTTTGCCCCCCTGAAGTTATCGCGATATTTTCAATGGCTACATCCATGTTAAACCGTTCCATCCACTTTTTAGCTGCCATTCTATGATAAGGCATGCCTAACGGGTGTCTGTAATCCAATAATTTTTCCAAATAATTTTTAGTGACAATGCTTTTAATTGTGTCTGCTACTAATACATTTGAGCAATCAAGTGGTTCTATAATCCCCATCTCTATAATACGCTTTTTCTCATCGCTATCATTCTTGAAAATTGCATTTCCCACATTAGGGGCGACAAAGGTTCCACTTCCGGTAACAGCGTAAATTAATCCCTTAACCTCACATATTTTAAACGCACTAGTTACTGTACTAAGATTAATATCAAGATAATCTGCTAATTCCCTTTGAGGTGGAAGTTTGGTATTAGGTGAAAGAAAGCCATTGAGAATATCATATTCCAATAAACTTGCAATGGAGCGATATATTGGAGAAACAAGTTGTTTCTTATCCGGTTTCCAAGACATGGGATAATTTTTAAATGAATTTACAGGCATGTTAAACCTCCTGATAATTGTCTTGCATACAATTGTATCATTGAAGGCATACAATTACGATGATACATTAATTTGTAAATATATGTTTTTGATAAACGGATGGAGGTTATTAGAATGAAATATTATGTTGTTGATGCGTTTGCTGAGAAAGTGTTTGAGGGAAATCCTGCTGGGGTCTGTATTATGGAGGAATGGCTACCAGATCATATTATGCAAAGTATTGCTGTTGAAAATAACCTTTCTGAAACAGCATTTGCTGTAAAAGAGGGAGATAGCTATCGGTTAAGATGGTTTACTCCCGGCGGAGAGATTGATCTCTGTGGACATGCGACTTTGGCAACAGCGTATGTCATTGCTAACTATTACGAAAATAATGTGGAGGAAATCAAATTTCAAACAATGAGTGGTGAACTTGTTGTAGTAAAAAAAGATGAACTTTACGAAATGGATTTCCCAAGCAGGATGCCAGAAGCATTGTCTCTAACAGATCAAATGGTCGAAGCTCTTGGTGTAAAACCTGTTGAAACTTATCTGGGCAGAGATTTAATGTTTGTACTGGAAAAGGAAGAAGATGTCCTAAATGCATCCCCTGATTTTTCTAAATTGGTAAAATTACCAGATGGTTTGGGCGTTTTAATTACAGCGAAAAGTGAAACGTACAATTTTGTCTCTAGATGCTTTTTTCCAAAATTAAATGTAAATGAAGACCCCGTTTGTGGTTCTGCTCACTGTAGTTTCATACCTTTCTGGGCAAAACGTTTAGAAATGGGTGAAATGGTGGCGAGACAGCTTTCCAAACGCGGTGGAACATTATATTGCAAATTAGTCGGTGATAGAGTAAAAATCAGTGGATCAGCTGTATTATATTCCATTGCAGATCTCCAAATAAATTGTTAAGGAATGAACCTAGGAACTATGGAAATAGAACGGAAGATTGGAGAATTGGTTATTGTACTCCCTGAAAGCTCTGCTCCTAAGTCAATGTATGTGCCTGTAAAACAATTAGGAAATGTTCTGTTTGTATCAGGACAGGTTCCGTTTGTTAATGGCGAACCGGATAATACTGGAAAAGTTGGTGGGGAGAGAACATTGGAAGATGCACAGGATTCAGCAAAAATTTGCCCGATAAATATGTTAGCAGCAGTCAAGGATTATATTGGTGATTTAGACCGTGTTGTAAATGTCGTAAAGCTTCAAGGTTTTGTTAGCAGCGAGGTTGGATTTGATCGCAGCATATTGTTATCAATGCAGCATCTCAGTTAATATATGATGTTTTTGGCGATGCAGGCCAGCATGCCCGTACAGCGGTTGGTGTCAATCAGCTTCCGATGGATATGACAGTCGAAATAGAAGGCATTTTTGAAACCACAGTAAATAATTAATATATAGAAATAAGTAAGGAGGGATTTAAAAGGTAATTCCCTCTTTCTGATGTAATTGATACAGCTAAACTAGTCTTAGAAAGAAACAATACAATGAAAAAAGGGATTTTATTATTGTTAGTTGCAACATTTCTGTGGGCAGGCAATTATATTTACGGCCGCCTCTACCAGCGACTTTACACAATACAATACGCGGGGCTATTTCATCGGTTTTACTTTGGGGGTTACTAGGGTTGCTGATTTTCAAATTAAACCATATTGGTGATGGGATAAAATAACTGAGGCTTACGTTACTTTTAAGTGTAGCACTGCAAACAAAGAATTTGTATATTTAGATATCTTGAAGTAGAGTATATTTAATATACATTATTTTAACCGGTATTTTCCGATGGAGGTTCTTTTTACTTTATGAAGGCAAGATATGAACTCGCGAACATGAACTTAACAGTAAGCAATGTGACTTTACGTAATGCAGCGGATAGTTATGTCCTCTTGAAAGCTGCAGATGATCAAAATAATGAAATCACGATCAAGCTCTCCCACGAACAAGCTGGATTTCTGGAAGCGGAATTAAGGGAAGTGAATCGCCGTCGCAGGGAAAATAGTCCTGATATATCCGGGAATGACCAGGAACGTTTGAATGACGACGATTCTTTCAATCTGTTTAGCATTGATTTATTCAATGAAAGTGAACCGAAGTAATTGATAGTATATGCTTATTTACCCCGAATCAAATTATCTTCTCTGTAACCTTCCTTCCGGTTTAAGATGATGCTACAGAGAGTTTATCATTCCTGCCAATACAAAATCCGAATTTAAAGTTATTGAAAGGCCAATAGGAATGTTTTAAGCAAGGTGACCTATCGTTACCTTTATTTTGATTGCTTGAAAAAATTCTTCACCAAAAGGAAAATGGATGATAGTACAGCAAAAACCATGAAAAATACGATGAACCCCCAAAGGCCTACCGCCGCATCTTGAAACTCCATATTCCCCCTGCTGGTAAGGGCTTGCTGTATTTCAATGGCAAATACTAAAACAACCATGACTGTAAAGGTATAAAGGAAAGAGAGTATCGTTATTCCAAAACGCATCCGGGAAATTAAATTAGATAAAAATAACACGAACAAAAATATGATGATACCGATGATTCCCATTATCCAAAAATGCAAATCTTTGTCCGTTGCATTTGAATTTAATGTGTCACTCACAAAGAATAGGATGAAATCGTGAAGATTATTGACGATTTCAGCTAATATCTGGATGATTTCTTTCATTTTTCACACCTCCAATCCTTAGATTATAGCAGGTTTTAAATCTATATAGAAGAGGGGAGGTCCACGGGGGTGCCAGCCTGATCTTCGATGGAAGTGATATGAAATCATGGACATGCTAAGAGAAGTATATTCCGGGAAACGTAAAAAAAGCATAAGTGAATGAATTGGGAAGTCAGGCCATGCAACGTCAGTTAAATAAGGTATGGTTAATAGATCAACCAAAATACATAAAATAATAAAGTATAAGCGATTCATGGAAAGTGGGTGTGTCTATTTCCAATGTTTTAATGCCTTTAGCGATCTTAGCCATGGTTTTTGATCGGTTTCTTTATTTATAGGTAGTAAAAAATATCCTTACTTAATGTTTTCATGGTAGGAGGAAAAAGGAATGAATGATGTACATACTCATGTGTTAACGGTAATTGATTTTATGAAAACCGGTCACAAAACTTGCTTTGTGAAAGTCATCGGTTTTGATGGTGAATCCGGACAGGATTTTGAAGGCGAAGTTAAGTTTGTCGGCGATTTGCCTTTTGGAGATTTGATACATCCAAAACGGTCACATCTATCTTCGACTTGCAGGGAATTTGTTCGGGATGAATTGTTGCACAGATACAGTTTAGGGCAATTTGAATGAAGTGGTTGAAATTTTTATAGAGAATCCAATGAGTGACATTCTGTTCACTTGTTTAAAATTGGTAAAATGCAGGGTATAAAGAATATGGTATGTAGGAACTTTTTTATGCCAATCTTCTCTTTTAACTGACAAAATAGCATATTTCTCCCTATTTAACTCTCGGACTTTAATCCTTATAATGTTAAATAGGAAAATATGACATTTAGTGTAGGATTATACTGTTTCTGAGGTGAGTTTCATGGTATATGCAGATATTTTGAGTAATATACACTCTGCTATCTCCAGTAAAAAAGCAGATTTAAATGTGAAAATTGAACGATTAGAAAATGCAAAAAACGATATTATAAAAGAACAGAGCATGTGTCTTAACGAGATTAGGAAAATAAAAGAGCCTGAGCTTGGTGGCAGCTGGACAGGGAACCGTTCGGATCACTTTCAGGATGCACGTCATGATGCTTATAATGTGATGTTTAGTATCATTCATGACGATTATGATGATTACCAATGGAAAATCGAAGCGATGATTACAAAGCTGAATGCAGAGAATACGCTTCTTAGCATAGCGGGGAATATAGCCCAAGAAGCCGACTCCCTTTTGAACAAAGGCGAAGAGGCATTTGAGCAGCTGGAAAGTAAAATATCCGATTTAAAAAGGCGGTTGTTTTAATGACGACAATCAAACTGAATCATCCTGCCGTAATGAAGCAAGTCGATCAAGTGAAGACGGCACTTGGTACAGTCACGCTTGGAAATTTGCCGGCAGGCGAGCTTGGCAACAATAAATTGGAATTCACTTCGAAATGGATCGATCGGGAAACGAACCTGGAGAAGGTCTTCGAGCAATATATCAAAATCGTCCAGAAAAATGTGGAAGATACCCGTGCCAACATTGACTTATTAAAAGAACAGGATGAAGCCATCTCTCATACGTCTTCACATGGGTATCCTGTGAGATGAAAATATATGAAGCCGAGACATTGACGGCCGCAACCAAGTCGCGAGCCAAGCAATATGAAGAACTAAAGAAGGAAGTCGCAGCCCTGAAAAAGGAATTTCAGGGCATTGTCGGCCTTGATAACGAGTTTCAGGGAGCCGGTGCTACCGCCATCAAAAGCTTCTATGAAGCGCAAATCGAGGTGGCGGACGCCTGGATGGAACTATTCACGACCCAAATCAGTTTTTTGGAAGGCATACCGGGCAGTCTGGAAGAGGCGGACCTCTCGGGAAATACGGTGGTCGAGGTTCCCTTTTTAGATGGCGAAGTGTCTAACGGCATCAACCAAGCGAAATCGCTTGTCGATGAACAAGCGAATGATCTCCAAAAAATCCTGAACAGCATTGACGATATTTTGCCTCTTGATATGTTCGATCAAAAGGACTTTAATGAAAAAATCACGCTGGCCGGGCACAGGCTGGATGACACCGTGACAAAGGTCGAGAATATCGACCGGCAATTGGTCGAGGAATATGATGTGTCCGTCGGGCAGGAAAACGTGGCCGTTGGGCTCTTCCGTGCCTTGCTTGATGCCACCAAACAGGACGGCAATGTTTCGCCGATGACGTTCGATCAATCGGCATTCAAGAGCAGTGACGTCTATCAAGTGAAGGATGAAGTCGCCGGTCAGATGAAAGACTATCAAACCTTCAAAAAGCAGCAAGCCGAAGCCCGGAAAATCGAACAGGAAATGGAAGAACTCGAAAACCGGCCATGGTACGAAAAGGCCTGGGATACGACAAAAACCTTTACAGGGGAATTCACGGGATATTATGATTCAATCAGGGCCTCAACCGGAGTCGATCCAGTAACGGGCCGCAAGCTGTCCGATGCCGAACGAATCGCCGCGGGCGCCATGGCAGCCGCTGGGTTCATCCCCGTCGTCGGCTGGGCCGGACGGGCCATCAAAGGCGGCAGCGCCCTATACAAAACGGCCAAAGGACTCAACGCAGCGGACCACGCGCTCGATGCCTATAAAACGACAAAAGGCTTTAGCCTCCTCCAGAAAACCGAATACGGAATATACGGACTCCTCGCAGCCAACGGCCTCGGCG
>NZ_JBHZPG010000042.1:0-42507 GCF_042788005.1 Peribacillus sp. YIM B13472 | reverse complement strand
AAAGCGCGAGCATAGTCGCAAAGCTGTCAAAAGGAACGGAAGTGACGGTCTATTCGGAATCCAAAGGTTGGGCGAAAATCAAGGCCAATGGGAAAGATGGGTATGTCAGTACTAAATTTCTTTCAACGACAAAGCCTGAAATGGACACCAAACCATCCATACCTGAAAAAACGACAACGAAATATGTAAATGTCAGCTCGGGTTCACTGAATATGCGGAATAAGCCGTCAGAAAGTGCTTCCATCATTGTGAAATTGGCAAGGGGTGTAGAGGTAGAAGTCATCTCGGAATCAAATGGCTGGTCAAAAGTTAAAGCGTATGGCGGGGAAGGTTATGTCAGTACGCAATATCTATCAGCAACGAAGCCTGGTTCTTTACCGGGGCTGAATCCGGACGGGGAAGAAAACACGTTAGTTAAATATGTAAATGTGAATGATGGCTCCAGTCTGAATATGCGGTCACAAGCATCAGCTTCCGCTTCAATTATAGCCAAGCTTGTAAACAATACGGCCGTAACGGTGTATTCAGAATCTAATGGCTGGTCAAGAGTCACGGCCAATGGAAAAACGGGATATGTCAGTACGCAATATTTAACGGTCAAAGCACCGGAAGGTCCAGGAAGTTCGAATGGATCGATAATCAGGATCGATAAAGAGTATAATCTTACGATGGAAAAGATGGTTGAAATTCAAATGGCCGTAAATGGTCAAACGGATAAAAATTATAAAACTTACATACGCGAAGATGGAGTAACTTTAATCAATTCTACAAAAGGTACGGTTAAAGGAACCGGATGGCGTGTCAGGGGCGGAGCTGGATCTAATTATTGGGTAGTCGGTCCTGTCAGCAATAATCAATCATTGAATATTAAATCAAAAGTAAAGGGCTCTGACGGATACTATTGGTATGAGGTGGACTATAACAAGACATGGGTAAATGCCAGTCCGGAAGATATAGAATATAATCTTAACCCAAATAATTTTGTGAATGATCCAGTCAAATCATTCCAATTCGTCAAGCTCTCTCAAGTCACCAACATGAACGTTTCTGAAGTGAATAATAGAATCCTTTCAGGTAAAGGGATTCTACAAGGCCAAGCTGCAACCTTCACTGCGGCAGGGGAGAGATATGGGGTCAATGAAATCTACCTGATTTCACATGCTTTGCTGGAGACCGGGAATGGCACTTCTCCGTTAGCGACTGGCGTAAAGGTTAACGGGAAAACGGTCTATAATATGTATGGAGTGGGAGCATTTGACGGAACGGCGCTAAGCAGCGGCGCTCAATACGCCTATAATGCAGGCTGGTTCACTCCGGAGGCGGCCATCATAGGCGGTGCTGAATTCATCGCCAAAGGATATATCTCTGCTGGACAGGACACGCTTTACAAAATGAGATGGAATCCTACAGCCGCAGAGAAATATGGATATGCTTCACACCAGTATGCAACTGATATTGGCTGGGCAACAAAACAAGTGAAACAGATTTATAATTTGTATAGTTTACTAGATTCCTATAAATTGACGATTGAAGTTCCTAAGTATAAATAAGGAAACGGCAAAAAACACATGAGTGCGACTCATGTGTTTTTTTTGCTATTAAGTTTTATCCTTTTCCAGAATACCCCTAACGACATCCTCGATCGTTACCACTCCCAATGCCTTTTCCAAGGCAAGTTCCGCTACTGAAAAGATGGGTTCTATTGTGTCTTGTATATTTCTTCCAACAGTGCATGCTGGATTAGGATTTTCATGGATTCCAAATAATTCTTTATCGGAGGCAACGTTGACAGCCTGATAAACATCAAGCAAAGTGATATCCGATAATTCCTTGGCCAATGTTGCTCCGGCGATACCCGGACGAACGTTCACTAAACCTGCATTCTTCAGCATGCCGGTGATTTTCCTGATTAAGGCTGGGTTGGTGTTTACACTTTTTGCAATAAAATCAGAAGTGTTAACGCCTTCTTTGTTTATTTCTAAAAGAGATAATATGTGGATTCCTACGGAAAAGCGGGTACTGATGGACATCTCTTTTTTCTCTCCTTTAAAATCTCTATTCTTATATAGTATAAATTATTTAACATGTAATTCAAGTGGTTACAAGTTATAATGGCCTGCAAGAATAATATTTATCCATTAACCGTATCCTTGTCAAGTAACGCCGTTTCTGCAAAGGCAAAAATTAAAAGTATGTGTAATTGACAAACCAGCATGGTGAAACTTATATTATAACGTGTAAATGAATCAGTTACAGGTGAAAGCAACAGGAAGGGGGAACCGAAATCGGCCGCTATGGCTGGAGAAGGAAATCGACACAACTACAAGTGATGGAGGTATATGATGGCTAATAAAACAAAGGGTAATCCAAAACAATCTTCAGCATTCACATTTTGGATGGTAGGGTTAATTGCTGTAATCATTATTGGCTTTATATTTTTGGCAAATGGGAAGGACGAAGATGATACAGCCGTTAATGAAATCGACTATAAATCACAGCCTTATTTGGGTGAAAAATCAGCACCTGTCCAAATAGTGGAATTTGGTGATTATAAATGTCCAGTATGTAAGACATTCGAGGAGCAATTCTTTCCTTCTATACAAAGTGAATTGATTGATACAGGAAAAGCGCAATTTTATTTCATGAATTATTCGTTCATTAACGTCGATTCAACAAGATCCGCTAAATTTGCGGAAAGTGTTTATCAGGAATTAGGAAATGATACTTTTTGGAAATTCCATGAGCTTCTGTACGATAAGCAGCCAGAGGACCTGAAATATGAAAAGGAAGATGTGTTTACGGACAAATTCTTAGAAGAAACATTGAAAGAAATCGCAAATGACAAAGATGTGAAAAAGGTCGTTTCCTCCTTTAAAGCCGGTAATTCCGAGGACCAATGGAACAAAGATATGGATTTGGCCGACGAATTGGGCGTTACCGGAACTCCTTCCTTATTTGTCAATGGCAAGAAGTTTGAAGGAAATACAATTGATGATTTAGAGAAAATGGTCGATGATGCAGCGAAGGAGAAATAGTGATGAACAAGCCACTATTATTTTCTTGGATCCTATCAATCATCGCCACTGCTGGAAGTCTCTATTTTAGTGAGATTCTCCATTATGTACCCTGTACCTTTTGTTGGTATCAAAGGATCTTGATGTACCCGCTCGTTATTTTATTGGGCCGTGCCTTTTATGAGCAAGACCTGAAAATTTACCGATACATCCTCCCATTATCGATTTTGGGCATGTTGGTGTCAGGGTATCACTATAGTCTGCAAAAAATCCCAGCACTAAAGCATTTCGAAATGTGTCAAAGCGGTGTTCCTTGCTCAGGTGAGTATATAAATTGGCTAGGATTCATCACGATCCCGTTTTTGGCCTTTATCGCTTTTACTCTCATCACTATCTGCATGGGACTGCTAATGAAAAAGAAAAACAAGATGTAATTTAAGCGCACCATTCTAAAAGGAATGGTGCTTTTTTATATATATCTCGACGAAAAATCAGGATATATCTCCGGAAATTGCAATATATCGACGAAAAACCAGGATATATCTCCGAAAATTGCAATATCTCGACGAAAAATCAGGATATATCTCCGGAAATTGCAATATTTCGACGAAACTCGGATATATCTCCGGAAACTGCAATATCTCGACGAAAAACCAGGATATATCTCCGAAAATTGCAATATATCGACGAAAAACCAGGATATATCTCCGGAAACTGCGATATATCGACGAAACTCGGATATATCTCCGGAAATTGCGATATCTCGACGAAAAATCAGGATATATCTCCGAAAAACTGCAATATATCGACGAAAAACCAGGATCTATCTCCGAAAATTGCAATATATCTACGAAAAATCAGGATCTATCTCCGGAAACTGCGATATATCGACGAAAAATCAGGATATATCTCCGGAAATTGCAATATATCATCTCCACACTTCTAAATAATAAAGTTGACAAAACGGAACCTGTAACTTATATTATTACATGTAAGTAATTAAGTTACAATTAAAGTTTCAAAAACAATATATAGGAGGAATTTAAAATGAAAATCGGTATTATTGGTGCGAGCGGAAAAGCTGGAAGTCTGATTTTAAAGGAAGCATTGACTAGGGGACATGATGTTACGGCTATTGTCAGGGATCAAGCTAAAGTCCAAATTCAAGGAGTATCCGTACTGGAAAAAGACGTATTTGATCTGAAAGCAGAAGATATTAAAGGATTCGATGTGGTAGTGAATGCATTTGGCGCTGCTCCAGGGAAAGAACATCTGCATGTCGAGGCAGGAAAAATCTTGATTGAGGCAATGAAAGGCGCTCCTCAAACTAAACTGATCGTTGTTGGCGGAGCTGGAAGCCTTTTCGTTGACGAGGCAAAAACGATTCGTGTACTGGATACGCCTGAGTTCCCTAAAGAATACTTTGCAACAGCCTATAATCAATCCAAGAACCTTGGCGATCTACAAAATGCCACTGGCATCCAATGGACGTTCATCAGTCCTTCTGCCTTCTTTGATCCGCAAGGAAATAGAACAGGTGGGTATACACTGGGTAAAGACAATCTTCTTGTAAACTCAAAGGGTGAAAGCTATGTAAGTTATGCCGATTTTGCCATTGCAGTACTTGATGAAATTGAAAATCCGCAGCACATCAACCAGCGCTTTACCGTTGTTGCCGAAGCTGAATAATTTAGTGGACGTCGCTCCTTGTGGTGACGTCCATTTTTTTACGTTGAAATGGCCGGATTATAGGCAGACCTGTTGATCGCAACAGGTCCGGATGCAGACGACCCAGTATCGCCGTTAAAAATAAAGATGGCGAATATGTGGTGCTGAATGGTAATCAGACAGGTGCACTAATATTGGATATCTTTTAAAACCTCCAAATGTAGTTGTCTTAAAAACGAATGAAATGATAAGTGGAGCTAAATAATCAGGCCCTTGGACCTATTAGTCGTATAGTGAAAAAAATAAGGTATTTTCCTGAAATATCGGGGAATGGCTTTATTTTCAAAAAGAAAGCGGGATATTGCATTGGATGGAAGTTTTAATTATGGGTACATTTACAAAAGAAGGGTATTTTTTCTGTTAATATATTTACAAAAAACGAGTCTATGTTACTATAAAAAGGATGATTCAGAAAAATTTGGTGTTTTTTGTAGATTTATTTTAATATGAAGGAGTTACAAAGAATGAAAAAAGTTAAAAAGGCCATTATACCTGCAGCGGGATTGGGAACTAGATTTTTGCCCGCAACGAAGGCAATGCCTAAAGAAATGCTGCCAATAGTCGACAAACCAACTATTCAATATATTATAGAAGAAGCCGTGAAAGCGGGAATCGAAGATATAATCATTGTCACAGGAAAGAATAAACGAGCGATAGAAGATCATTTTGATAATGCTTACGAACTAGAGAATAATTTGAGGGATAAAGGTAAATTCGATTTATTGGAGAAGGTGCAATACCCATCCAATTTAGCTAATATCCACTACATTAGGCAAAAAGAACCGAGGGGCCTCGGACATGCTGTTTGGTGTGCACGTAATTTTATAGGTGATGAGCCTTTTGCCGTCCTTTTAGGAGATGATATCGTGGAAAGCGATGTGCCCTCCCTACGTCAATTAATCAACGAATATGATGCGACAGGTTCGTCCATCATTGGAGTGCAGCCGGTAAATGAGAACGAAACACATAGATACGGCATCATTGACCCGCTTACGCAAGAAGGCAGAAGGTACGAAGTGAACCGTTTCGTCGAAAAACCAAAACAAGGAACGGCACCATCCAATTTAGCCATCATGGGAAGATACATCCTGACTCCGGAAATATTCGATTTCCTGGCCAAGCAGGAAACAGGAGCCGGCGGTGAAATCCAGTTAACGGATGCCATCCAAAAACTGAATGAAATCCAAAAAGTCTTCGCTTACGATTTTGAAGGAAAACGCTTTGATGTAGGTGTTGTTGATGGTTTTGTGAAAACGACCATTGAATTTGCCCTGCAACGTCCTGATTTAAGGGACGATATCATAAAAGTAATGGAAAATATCCTCGAACTGCACAAGGCAGTGGACAAATAAACTTTTACTGCCCATTCATAAACTTTTAATTTAATAGAGTAATCATTAAAAAAATCTCCAACTATTGATCATTCATAGTTGTTATTTTGGGTTAATGAACGGCAAACATAATTTTGAATGGTGAATATAAATCGATAAAAGGGGATGCTTATTTAGTGAATAAGAAGGTAATAAAAAGAAAAGTCGATTTCCTTAAACAGCCTATCGCCAATTTCCTAATGAAGGAAAATCATCAGCGTGTAAATACATATGCAAAGTATTATGAGAAATTAAGCGTGCAAAAAAACACAATCCTATATGAGAGTCGTGATGGAAACAGTATGACTGACAGTCCATACGCGATGTTTAAATATATGCTGGAAAATCAAGACTATCAAGATTTTATGCACATTTGGTCCATCCAGGATTTCAGTGTCCTCTCAGGTGTAATAACGAAGTATAAGGATATGCCGAATGTTCAATTTGTTCAACGTAATTCAAAGGAATATTTAAAATGGTTGGCAACAAGTGAGTATTTAATCAATAACTCCACATTCCAGTCTTTCTTCATCCCTAAAAGCGACCAAATTTACATCAATACCTGGCATGGAACGCCCCTTAAGAATATGGGCTTTGATATACCCGGTAACCCTTCGGTCTCTCAAAACGTCGTTAGGAACTTTTTAAGTGCGGATTTCATTTTGAGCCCTAATGCCCATACTACCAACATATTTACACATAGCTATAAGTTAAATGGATTGTATAAAGGTGAAATTATAGAAGAAGGATATCCGAGGATCGATTTGACGCTGAACACGAATCCGGGGGAGTATAAGGATTATCTAAGAACTCTAGGTTTGAAAATCAGTGATGCTAAGGAAAATATTTTATATGCCCCGACTTGGAAGGGGACGAATCTGGCCAAAGTAGATAACGATCTTCTGCAAATCATTGCAGATATTAATGATTTACAAAGCCAAATCGGTGAACGATATAACCTATTCATTAAGGTGCATCCATTTCTATATAAAGAAGCTGCCAAGCATTCGGAAATCAAGGATCGACTAATACCTGACCATGTGGATACAAATGAATTGCTTGCTGCAGTCGATTTGCTTATCACGGACTATTCCAGCATCTTCTTTGATTACCTTGTTACGGACAAGCCAATTCTATTCTACACATGGGATACGGACGTTTATGCTGAGCAAAGGGGTCAATATCTCCAAAATGATGAACTCCCGGGACCGATGCTTTTTAACTCAAAAGAATTGGCACTGGCCATAAAAGATATTAAAAATGTGAAATTGAGATATTCCGATAAATATAAAAAAATGCAGGAAAAATTCACGAACCATGAGGATGGAAAAGTAACAGAGAGAATAGTCAAGAATATTTTCAATAAGTCTACGAAACAACTGAACACAATTACTGGCCTTGATTCCGTAAAGGAAAAAATATTAATTTATCCAGGTGGATTGAGGGATAACGGAATTACATCCTCTTTCCTTAACTTAATGAATAATATTGATTATGATAAATATGATGTCAGCTGTTTTACTGCCACTCCTCACTCGCACGAGGTTTTGAAAAATATGGGCAAGGTTAATAAGAATGTGCGTTTTCTATTCAAACCTGGCTTGCCTGTGTATAAATTTTTGGAAGTCTACAAAGATAAATTCATCCATAACAGAGGGGAAAGAGGGTTCTTAGGGAAGAAGCTTTACCCGGAAAATGCCTATATTAGAGAGCATGCACGTTTATTCGGTAAAACGAAGTTTGATTTTGTGATCGATTTTAGCGGTTATAGCCATTATTGGGCTAAATATCTGCTTGCGGCAGATGCAAAAAAGAAAGTTTGTTATATGCATAATGATTTGCTTTCTGATAGTGAGCGCATCATTAATGGAAAGAGACCTCACCGTATTAATCTAAGAGGGATTTTTTCGGTATACAATCGATTTGATAAACTGGTAAGTGTTTCTGAGGGAACGATGGAATTAAACCGTAAGAATCTATCGGAGTATGCAGACTACAATAAATTTGATTATGTAATGAATTCAATCAACCCGGATAAAATCCTTCAAATCGAGCCAAATGAATCTGAAGTTATCGAAAATGATGAAAAGGCATTGATCACAGAAAACTTCAAAGCAAGGGCGATATTAAAGGATGTTATGGATAATCATGTTTGGAATACCCTTCCGGGAATTTCGAATGCCGCCCAATTTCCACTGGAAGAACGATTTGAAGGTGCTGAAATCGCGATTTCGAGAAAGGCCTATGCTGATCAGAACATTTTTTACAAATTCAGCCATAACAATCAAATCATTGGCTGGATTAGTGAAAAAGCTGTGGATCTGTTGCCAGACAGCATCATTTATGAAAAAGAAGTGGATAAGATTGCAAGGTTAGTAAGACCTCGATCGAATTATATTTGGTCGTTGCCGTATAAGGTTGAAGGAACGTACAAAATTTCTGGCAGTCATGATTTTAAAGGGATCATTGTAAACGTCGATAAGGAAGCAAAAACTCAGCATTCGATTTATAGCAGAATATCTGTAAAAGATAAAATAATAGGCTGGATAGATAATTCGGCTTTATCCATGCTTGAACATTGTACAATCAATGAAGATATGAGTTTAAATGACAAGCTGCAAATCATGATGAAAAGAAAGTATATAATATCCAGAAACTATAAAAACAATAAAAAGTTCATTGATAAGATTGAGAATAGGACGCTGAAGGAAATAAACACGGGTAATCAGAAGTACGGAAAAATAACTAATCCGGAAGACCATACGATCTGGACGAAGGCTTATCCGAACTATAAGGCTAAGAAAGTGAGCAAGGCAATCGATTATGAAGGGCAAATCGTCAGAATCATAAAGTATAACAGAACCAACAAAGGCGGCTATTACCTTTTCGAAATCGATAATAAGAAAATAGGCTGGTTAAATACGGGGGCATTCGAAGTCATAGAAGAGCCAATCCTGTTAAAAGAACGGGAAGTGCGAGGCACTGCCGAAATTAACTTGGGCGATTATAATATTTGGGATAAGCCTTATGGGCTGCAAGATGCCATGGTCTTGGAAAATGGGCCAAGCTTCAATGGCCGGATCGTGGAATTCGATAAAGAAGCGGTTACTCAACTTGGTACTTATGCCCATATATTATTGGATGGGATATCTATAGGCTGGATCGATAAACAGGCGTTAAGCATACAAGAGGTACATGGATTGGAAGTGAATAATCAATTCGTTCCATATCCTGATAAAAATGATTTTAACTTTGTCAATATGGGAAGATTATCACCTGAAAAAGGTCAAGATAATTTGATTCGTGCATTCGCAGGCTTTCATGAAAAACACAAAAATAGTAAACTGTATATTTTAGGACAAGGACCTTTAAAGGAAGATTTGCAGGCAATCATTGATGAGCTGGACTTAAATCATTCCATTCATCTTTTGGGCCAGCTAGAAAATCCATTTTCGTTCATGGAAAAATGTGACTGCTTCGTTCTTTCTTCACATTATGAAGGGCAGCCTATGGTTTTATTGGAGGCAATGACTTTAGGAATGAAAATCATGGCTACTGATATAGTGGCTAACCGAACCGTTTTGGAAAACGGTAAATATGGTTTACTTGTCGAAAATAGCATAGATGGATTGGAAAAGGGCTTATCTACCATGGTTAGTAATGATAATCCTAAACTAGCGAAGTTTGATTACACCCAATATAATGGATTGGCCATGGAAACTTTCAATAAATGCTTATAAAATGAGGGAGGTTCCTAAAATTAGAGGAGTCTCTCACACTAATGGCATATATAGGTTGCGAAAATTGGCAAGAATTCATTTAAGCTTAAAGTAAAAGGGGAAATTCTATATGATTTTGGTCGTTGGCGGTGCAGGATATATTGGAAGTCATCTTGTAAAAGAGTTAGTGAATACTGAAGAGGTTGTCATTCTGGATAATCTCTCAACCGGTTTTCGTTCGCTGGTCGATTCGAAGGCCATCTTGGTGGAAGGAAATTTAGGGGACGAGGCGGTCTTGAATGATATATTCCTTAAGTATCCCATTAAAGCTGTTATGCACTTTGCTGCAAATAGCTTGGTTGGGGAGTCTGTCCAAGATCCTTATAAATACTATGATAATAATGTAGGTGCAACTCTTACATTGTTGAATACCATGCTCAAGCATGATGTTAAGAATTTCATTTTTTCATCAACGGCAGCTACTTACGGGATACCGAATGTTGATATGATTGATGAGGATCAGCCAACCAATCCGATTAATCCATATGGCCGCTCCAAATTGATGGTAGAGCAGATCTTAGGAGACTTCGCAAAAGCATATGGACTTCATTATGTCGTCTTGCGTTACTTTAATGCGGCCGGAGCACATGCATCGGCAGAAATCGGTGAAAGCCATGATCCGGAAACACACCTGATTCCGATTATTTTACAGCATTTATTAGGTCAACGTGAGAAGATTTCCGTGTTTGGTACGGACTATGACACAGAAGATGGCACTTGCATCCGTGATTATATCCATGTAACGGATTTAGCTCAAGCCCATATAATCGCGCTTCAAGCCCTATTATCCGGGAAGAAGGATACGGCCATCTACAATCTTGGAAATGGAAAAGGATTTTCTGTTAAGGATGTAATCGACACTTGCGAAAAAGTCACGGGTGTGAAACCGACCATAGAGTATGCAGACCGTCGCCCTGGAGATCCAGCACGCCTGGTTGCTTCGGCTAATAAGATATATGAAGAGCTTGGATGGAAAGCATCGATAGATTTGGAAGAAATCATTGAAAGTGCGTGGAAATGGCATAAATCGCAAATGAATTAAAGGTACGGATAGATTAAAAGTCGTTTCAAACTGTAGACAAACTCTAAGAAATACGAGTTTGCCTGCAGTTTTTTTTATTGGAAGATATCCTACATGATTTTTACTGTGTTATATGAAATGAAAAACTCAATGGATTTCTGAAATCAACTGCAACTTCCAGGTTATTTTATAATCATGGTCCGCAGTTATTCGGCCTACCTCGCACTTTATACTAAGCCTGAAGTGCTTTCTGGATTGATTTTTTCATGGCTTTTACAAAATTCTGACGTGTTTCATCGGTTAATTCCAACAGGGAAAGATAGGGGTTTAGATCTTCCAGTTCTACTAATAAAAGTTCACCTTGTTCATTCCGGCAGGCATCAACGCGCTGGATTCCCCAATCAAGATTGTTCCATTCAATAAATCGTTTAGCAAAGGCCAGGTCTGCTTCAGTAGGTATATATTCTTTTAATTCCCATCTTTTCTCTTTGTCAGGCGCATAAAGGGCATACTGAAATTCCGTATCGATAAAATAAAAAGATACTTCATACTCAAAGTTGATAAATGGCTGCACCAATGTGTTCTTTGATTCTGAATCCATTTTATCTCCCAATTCTTCTTTCGTGGCAAATTCCAAACCTATGGAATCCGCTCCATCTTTTGGCTTGACTATATACGTTTCCACATCAGGAAGTTTATTTAAGGATTCAAGTGTATCGATGGTCGGAATGACAGGGAATTGAGCATTCGTCAGTTCAATTAAGTATTCCTTCCCGTTCATATCAGCCTTTCCAACAAATGAATTGTACGTATTCAAATAACCAGCTGCCACTCTGTTTCGGAATGCTAGATACTTATCTTTAAAATTCGCGACTGGACCGGCATTTCGAAATACGATTAGGTCAAAATTCTTTTCAAACGTTTCAATGTCTTCAGGATGGCAAAGTACTAACTGAAAATCTTCTCTAAGCTTCGAAGTAAGGAACAAATCCTCCTCATAATAATTTCTTCCTTTTGCTTCATAGTATAAATCTGTTACAAATAATAGCGTCTGCATTATTCCTGCACCTGCTTTTCCGTTATTTTGATTGATTATGATAAAAACAAAAAATCCCGTCTCATTAAGAGACGAGATTTGAACTCGCGGTACCACTCTTGTTTCATAAAATGCTTCGAGAGCACATTACTGCCCTTTACAAACGCACAATAGTACGTCGTCCCATATAACGGGGGAAACCGGTAAAGCTTACTGAAGATTCGGCTTTACTTCTCGGGGGTGATTTTCGGTTATATTCTGGACACTGGCTTTCAGCAAAGCACCAGCTCTCTTTGGAACAGAACCAATAACGTACTCCTTCCCTTCATGGAATTTTACAATTAGATGAATTTGAGTAATTGTACAATAGTCAGAAAATAAAATCAATGGGCGTTTCACTGAGTATAGGACGAAAAAGGGATCTTGATGGAGATATAGAATTACTATTAAAAGAGAAGCACCATTCGTTTAATAGGAGATGTTAGATTTGAAAATGGTAAGGGTTTTTCATTACGATGCGTTCAGTAGTAAACCGAATAAAGGAAATCCGGCAGGTGTGGTTTTAGATGCGGATGGACTGACGGAAAAGGAAATGCAGGATATAGCTCTGAAGGTGGGTTTCAATGAAACCTCATTTCCCATGGAGTCCGATATTGCGGATCTTAGAATCCGTTATTTTACACCAGGACATGAAATGAATCTTTGCGGACACGCGACAATGGCTACCATCCATGCACTGAAGACCAGGGGGTTATTGGATAAAGATGAGCTGATGATTGAAACAGGAGCGGGAATATTGCCAATCAAGATCCATACGACCGCGGATCAAGAGGTTTACATTACGATGAAGCAGGCCGCGCCACAGTTTGAGGCGTTTAGCGGAGATAAGGGCAGCTTGGCCAGTTCCCTGGGCCTTGATATAGAAGATCTGGAAAATGAATTACCTATTGTTTATGGAAGTACAGGCTTATGGACTTTACTGGTTCCGGTAAAAGAACGCGATTCATTCAAAAAGATGAAAGCGAACAATAAACTGTTTCCGCAATTATTAAAGGAAATGCCAAGAGCTTCTGTTCATCCCTTTTGCCTGGAAACGTATGATAGTGATGCCCATATGCATGCCCGGCATTTTTCCTCGCCATTTTCAGGTACGCTTGAAGACCCTGTTACGGGGACGGCTTCAGGTGTAATGGGCGCTTATTATGCAAAATACATAAAGAATGATCTTGAAGATGAGGTGTACCTGCTAATCGAACAGGGACATGAAATCGGGAAGGATGGCAGAGTTCGCGTTACGGCTACCAAAAACCATGACATATACGATATAGAAATCACCGGGAATGCTATCTACGTTAAAGAATTTGAAGTGGAAGTCTAAAGGTTCATGCAGAGAAGGATGGGCGGTTGAATGATAAGCATATAAAAACCCTGTGCTAAGACGTTTCATGTCTTAGCACAGGGTTCTTATTGAATCAATCTCCCATGCTCATTCCTTTTAAAACGACCGCAGTCAGAAACACGGTCACGCAAATGATTGAGGTGGATAGCTACAATCGCTGTCGGTATAGTCAAAGCCTCCTTTAGATGATGGTCACGCCGCTAAGATCAACCTTAGCTCCATGTAAAAAGTTGTAAGTGAGTTTATCCATCGAAGCTCCAGTAAAGTCGATTTTCTTTAAATCGGACATCCGAAATTGAACATTGATGAGTGTGGCATCGCGAAATGATGCCTTTTTCAATGAAGAACCCTCGAAAATGGTTTGTTTGAATGTTTCCCCATCAAATATAAGACCAGATAAATTACAACCTTTAAAATGGGTTTTATTATAAATGCAGTTCTTGAAAGTTACTCCTTTTAAATTTGCACTTTTAAATAAGGTACTGGTTAAATTGGCGTTTTCAAAGATGCAATTATTTAAGTTAGTGCTTTTAAATGTGCTGTTCGTCAGGTCGGAATGGCTGAAATCAGAACGGCTTAAATCGCAGGAATTAAATTTTCCATCATGCACCGAAACCGAACGGAAGTCGGAATCCAATAAGCGTTGCCTGGAATAGTCCATGCTTATCGCCTGCTCAAGCACATTGTATTGCAGATTGAGCGATTCCATGAGCTCTGATACTTCCCCAATCGAATCCACAGTCAGCTTATACGCTTCCTGCTCACTGGCACCATTCCTTCTATGGTCATTGTATTTTTCCAGTAAGTTTTGCAGCAGTTCTTCTTCCAATTCCTTTGCTGTTTTTGCACTTTTGTACGGGGCAAAAATGTTATGAACATGTGCATTCAGTTTTTCAATCACATTCCATCTTCCTTTCTTACAAGAGGCGCTCAAGTATTCGCTTGGCCTGCTCCCAGTCATTTTTATTTTGGATATATGTGTCTTCCCCGATCGGGGTGATTTTGTAATATTTCCTTCTCCCGCCTTGTGTGGCATCTCCCCAATAAGAGATGATGCATCCGTCCTTTTCCAGTCGTTTTAAGCTGGAATACATCGTCGCTTCCTTAATTTCATATTGTTCATCCGAATCCATATATATCAGTTTGCTGATTTCATAACCATATTTATCGCCACTTTGCAGGAGTTTTAGAATCATCGTATCTACATGTCCGCGAAGCAAGTCAGAGGATAGTTGTCGTTGAACCAAATCCTCACCTCCTTTGGTATATCTTATAGTATATTACTATGACAGTCAAGGTAATATGTTTAAAATGAATTCTTCAGGTGTAAGGTCTGCATTTAAGCGGGAGGGAAGCGCCGCATGGAGATTAATCTTACTAATTAGCCAGATATAATATCCGCTTGGAAGGGATTTTTAATGCTTTATAGAAAAAATAAGCAAGGGGGTGGGGATTTGAATAATTCGTGGAATAAAGTGATTTATAAGGTTTGGTCGCCGATTTATGACAAAATCTTCAATTCGCATCTCTTTTTAGATGCCAGGAAAAGAATATTTGAAGAGATGCATTTTCAAGATCATGCAAAGGTTCTGTTTGTGGGCGTAGGTACGGGGGCCGATTTGGAGTTGATCAAGAACCTTGACCTGGAGATAACGGCGATAGACCTGTCAGCCGATATGCTAAAAAAAGCGATGGAGAAATATGAAAATACATCAATAAATTTCATTGAGATGGATGCACAGCATATGGAATTCGATAATGAATCGTTTGACTATATAGTGGGAAGTTTGATTCTTTCCGTCGTACCTGATGCCAATGAATGCCTTCGGGAGATGATCAGGGTTTTAAAAGGCGAGGGGAAAATCATACTATTCGATAAGTTTATTTCTAAAGATGAAGTGCTTTCACTACCCAAAAAGCTTCTGCGGCCCATCATTAGATTTTTAGGAACGGATATTGGCTTGCGGTTTGAAGACTTGTTCAGTAGACATGATAAGAATATGAAAATTGAAGAAGATCGACCGATCATGCTGAATGGAATGTATAGAAAGATAATCATCAGTAAACGGATTTGATAGAAGGTGGATGAGGGATGTTTCAGAAGTGGATCGGGAGTCAATTGAAAAACCCGAAAGGACCCCTATCCAAATGGGTGGGAAGGTATATGGAGAAAGGCAACCATGCCATAAATGATTGGACAATTAGCTTATTGGATAGTAATGGAAATGATACCATTCTGGAAGTCGGAATCGGAAATGGCTCCACATTATCCAGATTGGCTCAAAGGAACATTCTTGGCAAAAATTACGGTGTCGACATTTCAGAAGAGATGGTCAAAGTAGCAATGAGGAAGAATAGGAAGCATCTGAATGCTGGGGTGGTGGATATACAGGTTTCCGATATTGAAAGCTTACCTTTTAAAAATGACTTCTTTGATAAAGTATTCACCGTCCATACGATTTATTTTTGGGATGATATTGGACGCGGTTTAAGTGAAGCATACCGAGTGTTAAAACCGAATGGAAGGCTCCTATTATCAATAATGGATAAATCCAAAATGGAATTGATGGAGCGAACAACGGACTTTAAACTGTATTCCATAAAGGAGATAGAAAGTAACTTGATGCAACGCGGGTTTAAAGACATCAGGATACATCTTAGAGCTGGGTTTTGTTGTTTGGAAGCTAAAAAAATAGGATCCTGACTCCTCTTTTCCCTTCGGATAGTCTGTTAATGATCCGCTGTAAAGAGCATGTCATATTTGACATGCATATATAAAAACCATGTCTTCTCTAACGTGGATAAAGAGCTGTTCATTGGGTTATTAAGTAAGTGTGGATCTTACCATCGGAAGGTAGTTTGAAGTCATCTTTGATGCCTTTAAATTCCAGTGAACATTATTTAATAACAAGGTCCAATAGTGTCTGAACGCCATATGTTACGTATTTTTGATGCAGCTGTTACATAGGCACAGGCTGAGACCAGTATAATTAAATGGTGGGATACAATGGGGAAGAGGTGATGGTATTGTCGGAGACGATTACAACCTATGAAGATCTATTGAATATGCTGGACTCGTTATTGCGTGAGCCAACTGGATTCTGGAATGGTTTTTATGAAGACCGTGAAAAAGGGGTTCCCTTTTTCGGAAATGTCCCTGATGAGAATTTGGTTACATATTTTGATGGTGGGTTAATTGGGCCAGGAAAGGTGCTTGAGCTTGGGTGCGGACCTGGAAGAAATGCCATTTATCTCGCTCAAAAGGGCTGTTCCGTTGATGCGGTGGATCTTTCGAAGGCTGCACTGGAATGGGGAAAAGAACGAGCGGCAGAAAAGAAAGTGCACGTGAACTTCATTCAAAGGAATATATTTGATTTGGATATTGAGCAAGGGCAATATGACTTCGTGTATGATTCAGGTTGCTTTCATCATATTGCTCCACATCGAAGGATCAATTATTTGGAGATGGTGAAAAAGGCGTTAAGGCCTAACGGATTATATTCGATTACTTGTTTTGTCGAAGGCGGCATATTGGGTGGTGCTGGCATTTCAGATTGGGAGGTATATAGGCAAAGAAGCCTTAAAGGCGGATTAGGTTTTACTGAACAAAAACTCAGAATGATCTTCAAGGAATTTGAAGTGATGGAAATACGTAAAATGAGGAAAATGGAACAATCGGATGAAACGTTTGGGGTGCAAGGTTTATGGACGGCCTTATTTATGAAAAAGTAATCCTCATAAGATGGGCGAAAAGGTGATGAACTGAGGATCTGGGAGCAGGTCCTTTTTTGTTATAAAGAAAAGGGAGGATTTGTTAACGAAATATAAAAATGGTAAACTATAATTAAAAAAGTGATTTGGGTGAACGCAGATTTACCAGAATAATAGATGTAGGTTCTTGCAGATTTTTTTTGAAAAACAGTGTTTGTATGGTTTCAAAAACGGCTGGGAAGGTATATGGAAAGAGGGGACCAATGGGCATCAGATCATAAGATTTTAAGTAAGGAAGAGGTTATCTTCGATGCTTACTTTGATGATATTTCAATAACCTGACAATGCTGATTTCTGTAATTAGCTGCATTGGATTTATTGATTACTGAGACCAATTGGAAGGCTATTTTATAAAAAAAATAGGTGGAGAAACTTATGCACAGAAATAAAGAACTATATTCCTTTTTATTGGGTGTGGCAGGACAATTGACTGAGGATTGGTACGCAACATTGAATAAAAACGATAAGGCGGGGGTTTATAGCTCAACCGATCTCAAAGTGATTAAAAAACTTAAGCAGCAAAATAATGAATTCCATTTACGTTTCTTTCAGGTCTTTGTTACAGAGGAGAGGGAATTCTTTAAGCGGCTTGGTGATTGGATTGAAGATATCGGTCAGGATGAGCAGCATTTAAATACACCCATCTATTTTATATTGAGGGAGTTTTTTCGGACACAAGAGCAATACCTGGATTATATTGACCAGTTTGTGGGATTGCATGGAGATAAATACACACAGGACGAAATAAATTCCTGGTATCGGATAGTGGTGAAGGTGTTCAGTGAAGTGATGGAGTGGTTTACGGAAGCGAATCATAGATATGCCAATAAAATCATGAAAGCCCAACAGGCAACGATCGATGAATTGAGCACGCCCATCATTTCCCTTAAAGATAACACGGCTTTGCTTCCCTTGATAGGCGATATTGACACGACGAGGGGCATGTCCTTGCTTGAAAACACATTACAAAAATGCGCTGAAAAAAATGTCACAAGGCTTTTCATTGACCTATCGGGCGTTCATGCAATTGATGGTGCATCCGCTCACCAGCTGTCACAATTGATTGAATCCTTACATTTGATCGGTATTCAAACAACCGTTTCAGGACTTCGGCCGGAAATAGCCATAACTGCCGTTAAGCTTCAACTGCCTTTTGATAAAGTGACGATAAAGTCCACTCTTGCCCAAGCAATCGGTACGATAAAATAATACATACATATCCAGGGCAGAGGGGTGCTCGTTATAAATATCAGAGAGAAGACCTCCATATGGCGGTCTTCTCGCATGGATAAGTGATGCTGCATTCAAAATGGGTACCGGGCTCCACAATGCAAGAGCCGGAACCGGCTGGATTATTCAATATTGGCAAAGACGGCTAGATCTTCTTTATTGCCAACCACTAAAAGCATATCTTTTTCATGGATTTCCAATTCCGGTGAGGGTGCTATGATAATTTCTCCATTACTCACGATGGCAATGACGCTGATATTATATTTTGCACGCAAATCTAGCTCCCTGAGGCTTTTTCCCTTCATGCTCATGGGGAGGATGATTTCCTCGATATTGTATTCTTTAGAAAGCTCTATATAGTTCAGCATGTTAGGGGAAAGGAGCTGATTCGCGACTCGTTCCCCCATATCCCGCTCAGGATAGATGACCCAGTCGGCCCCGACTTTAGTGAGCACCTGACCGTGATTTTTATTAAGTGCTTTGGCAATGACCTTATCGACCCCAAGCTCTTTTAAAAGCAAGGTAGTTAAAATGCTCGATTGCATGTCATTTCCAATGGCTACGATAACACAATCGAAATTACGGATTCCGATTGACCTCAATGTCTCTTCTTCAGTCGTATCCGCCATGATCGCATGGGTAACGCTCAGCTCCGCACTCTCGACTCTTTCCTCGTTGACATCAATACCCAATACCTCTTGGCCAGCCGTATATAATCTATGGGCCACACTGGTTCCGAATCTGCCTAGACCGATCACGGCATATTGTCGTTTTCCCATCTTTTACACTCCTTCATTTATAATTAACCAATCATGATTTTTCCTTTTGGACGTCGGAAAGAATCTGGTTTGCGCCTCATAGCGATGGCAAAGGCCAAAGTCAAAGGACCCACACGGCCTGCAAACATCGTGAAAATGATGAGCATCCGGCCAACCGGTGATAATTCGGGGGTCAAACCCATTGAAAGTCCCACGGTGGCAAATGCTGAAGTGGCTTCAAATAAAATCATCAAGAAGTCACTTCCGCTTTCAGTGATGGTCAGCAGAATGGAGATGATTGAAACCATGAATACGCCAATGAATGTAACGGATAATGCTTTAAAGATCGTTTCACTCACGATGCGGTGACGGAATAATACCACATCACCCTTTCCTTTAATCTGTGACCAAACCGTTCCGACAAGCGTTGCCAATGTAGTCGTTTTAATCCCGCCACCAGTCGATCCGGGTGAAGCCCCGACGAACATCAAGAAAATGATGAGCAGTAATGTAGGCTGAGTTAAATCAGGGATATTCAACGTATTGGAGCCTGCCGTCCGTGGTGAAACCGATTGAAATAGAGATGACAGCATTTTACCCATGAAAGATAAAGGCTGCAATGTCTTGGCATTGCCGAACTCGAATAAAAAGATTAAAATTGCGCCGGCAATCGTAAGTGCCAAGCTAGTCGTCAGAACAACCTTAGTATGTATGGATAAACGATGGATATTCCGATATTCGTATAGTTCATTCATCACGATAAAACCTATTCCCCCAAACGTGATGAGGAAGACGACCGTAAGGCTTACGAAGGGATCCGATACATAAGGGGTCAAACTCTTGAATTCACCCATTAAATCAAAGCCAGCATTATTGAAATTCGATATGGAATGAAATACCCCGTAATAGATTGCTTTTCCGATTGGCATGTCAAAAGAAAAGCGAATCGATAAAATAAGGGCACCCATGCCCTCAATGATGGCCGTGAAAATTAAAAGCCGTTTAACTAACCTGACTACACCTGCCATGGATAGATTATTTAAGGACTCCTGCAAGAGTAACCTGCCTTTTAAAGAAATCTTTTTGCCTAAAAGGAAAAAGAAAAATGTCGCAAATGACATAAACCCTAAACCGCCTATCTGAATCAGTGTTAAGATGACCAACTCACCAAAAGTGGTGAAGGTCGTTCCTGTATCCACTACGACCAGTCCTGTTACACATGTAGCGGAAGTCGAGGTGAATAAAGCATCCAGAAAAGAAAGACCATTGCCATTTTCAGTGGAAATCGGCAGGGTTAATAAATAGGCCCCAATAAGTATCAGGATGGCAAAGCCGAGTACAAGTATTTTTGGCGGATCCAATAAATTTTTTGACATTTTCAAATGATCATCCCTACCCATAAAAAAATTGTGTGAAACTGTATGATATTTTAATCATAAATCTGCTTTCCTCTTTTTAAAGGCATAATAAAAAGACCTGCGAAAACATCGAATGGCTTTATTGCCACAAAAAGCGTGCAAAAAAGCTCCCGAAATAGGCGGTCTTATGACCTCCTTCGCTTTAGCCGACGAAGTTAGCTGACGGGTAGGATGGCGAAAGAGCTGATCTCATCCCTTCTGCAAGGCAGAATTAACCCCCATTGATTGGGTCCTCCGTACTCAATTCCCTTGAGTTTAGGCCGAAATGCATTAAATTGATAAACGTATTCTACTCCCATGTTTTAGCAGTTGTAAACCCCTAAATCGTAAAAAAATATTTCTTTAATAAGACTGAAAATTTACGGTTTATTTACATTTTAAAAACGTATTGACAAATATTAGTTAGCACATTATGATAGGTTCGATTAATCTGATTATGATAACCAGCATTGATGTACTTTATTCAATACTTTCAAGCAGAACACGCTATTGCCAATCAAGATTTGTACTATATATATTATGTTTCTTTTGTAAATGATAAAGAAAAAAAGCATTGCATTCGTATTTAAAAAATTCAATACATTTTATTAAAAAGGCGGGCAATTATGGAGAAGACGTTCAATAGATATGTTATTAATGCTACAGGCAAGGGTGGCCAGACATATTTAACACAATGCCAGGATAAAGATGCACTAAGGAAATGGATAGCCGATCATGAGGATCAAATCATCATGGATGAGTTAAGGATAACGGATAAGAAAAAGAATCCGTTTTTAAAATTGTTTTCCCTAAGGTAAATTAACTGAATCCAACATTCATTAGCGGTATTCAATTATGTAATCCCTGTGTGCTATCCGGGAACGCTGAGCGAAAAATCCATATCTTGTTTTGCTTTTAAACTCATTTATTTTAAATGAGTTTTTTTGCTATGAGCATCTCTAAGGGCAGGTATTATTCCGTTGGTAATATAGGAGCGGAGGACAAAATGTAATCAGATTTAAAGGCATGTTGATGGAACATGCCTAATGAATCGTTCATTGGATGAATGTATGCAATTGGCTGATGAAGTTCAAGATTTGAAAATGGATTTTCGCCATTTCTTCCACCGTTTGCTCTTCAAGATTCTCCAGCCACTCCTGTATCACCCCTAAAATCGCCGATGTCAGGAAGGCGTGCATATACTTGCGGAACGCTTCATTTTTAGCTGCTGGATGCTGGCTGATCAAACGCTCCAATAGTACTTCACCGAATACGCGCTTTATTTTTTTTGCAAAAGAAGGATCGCCCTGATCACCAAGAATGGCCCTCAAAGCGTGGGCATGTTCACTGATGAATTGAAAAATCGCTACGAAGGGCGGGTAAAGCTGTTTTTGATGAAGAGCCATAAAAGCCTCTTTCGGCAAAATGGCAGTAATTCGAGTTTGAAGTTCATTTAACAATTCCTGCTGTAAGTGATCCATCAATTCATATTTATCTGTGTAATGCAAATAGAATGTGCCCCGATTAATGTTGGCGCGCTCTGCAATTTTCTTCACTGATACATGTGAGAATCCTTCTGTTTCAACGAGTGCAATAAAATGATGTTGTATCTGCATCTTCGTCTTTTGTACCATATCCTCATGAATCGATGCCATGGAATGTCTCCTTCACTGAACATTTTTCCAAATGTGTTGATTGTATTAGACCAAATCCTACCTTAGAATGATGATACACTCAACACCGTGTTAATTAAAGAGGGAGGATGTGTGTACATTGAAAAACGCGATTTCCATTGAAGGAATTGCCAAAGGTTTTCATCAGAAAAAGGTCATTCAGCCATTGAGCCTGAATATTGAAAAAAGCGGAATTTTTGGCTTGTTAGGTCCATCCGGATGCGGAAAGACGACCTTGATTAAAATGATTGTCGGATTGATTAAGCCCGATGCGGGTAAAGTCACGGTTCTGGATCATGAAGTGCCAAATGAAGCACTGTTAATGGATGTCGGCTATATGGCACAGTCCGATGCTTTATATACAGAACTGACGGGAGCTGCAAATCTCGAATTTTTTGCGAAGCTTTACCGTTTTTCCAAAAAGGAACGAAGGGAACGCATTCAATATGCAGCTGAAATCGTACAGTTGACGAATGATTTGAATGTTCGGGTTGCGCATTATTCCGGGGGAATGAAACGCCGTCTGTCATTGGCGGTTGCACTTATCCAAAATCCGGCGATTCTTATTTTGGATGAACCGACAGTAGGAATAGACCCTTTGCTGAAGCAATCGATTTGGCAGGAACTTGAGCGTTTAAGAAAAGAAGATCATAAGACGATCATCATCACGACGCATGTGATGGATGAAGCGGAACGATGCGATAAACTGGCGATGCTGCGTGAAGGTGAAATCATCGCGACAGGAACCCCGGCAGCTTTAAAAACACAATTTGCCGCGGAAACGCTTGATGATGTTTTTTTAAGGATTGGGGGTGGCCTAAAATGAGAATTGCCTCTCTAGTTACTCGAATTACCCAGCAGCTGCGACGGGATCGAAGGACACTCGCTTTATTTTTCCTGGCTCCATTGCTCATTTTAACGCTCATGTATTTTATTTTCGATACAGAAGCAAGTGATTTGAAACTCGTTGTTACAGGCAGTGATGAAACCATGGTCAAAGCATTGAAACAAGCGGATTTTCAAGTAACGGCTGCTGAGGAATTTTCACAGGAAAAAATGATAGAAAATGATTCGGATGGCTGGCTGCATGTTGAAAACGGCAAAATGAAACTGACACTATTGAACGACGAACCGTCACGTGCAAAGGCCGTTCAAATGCAAATGATGCAGGCTTTGCAAGGGAATGAAAAAAACACTCCTTCAATTGAGGAGCAATATGTATACGGGGATGCCAACACAAAGGGTTTTGATACTTTCAGTCCGATGCTCGTCAGCTTTTTCGTGTTCTTCTTTGTATTTTTAATAGCGGGGATCGCGCTTTTGAAAGAGCGTACAAGTGGTACATTGGAACGGCTGCTTGCCACCCCGATTAAAAGATACGAAATTGTGGCGGGCTATGTGATCGGATATGGATTATTTGCTCTCGTTCAAACCATAATTGTCGTACTATATGCTGTCAATGTATTGGATATCGTCCTTGTTGGCTCGATTTGGCTCGTTTTACTGACGAATATACTGGTCGCGCTCGTTGCATTATCGCTTGGTACATTACTATCGAGTTTCGCGACATCTGAATTCCAAATGGTACAATTCATTCCGCTGGTCATAGTGCCGCAAGTCTTCTTTACAGGGATTTTCCCATTGGATGGCATGTCAGACTGGCTGCAAAAATTCGGGAAGATCATGCCTCTCTATTACGCATCGGATGCCATGAACGGCATTATGTACAAAGGCTTCACGATCAATGAGGTATTACTGGATCTTCTCATTCTCCTTGCATTTGCAGCCGTTTTTATCACCATCAATATTATTAGTTTAAAAAAGTACCGTGCCCTATAAAATGAACTTATCATTAAACAAAAAAGCAGGATTCCTGGAACTTGGGGAACCGGCTTTTTTGTTTTATCGGAGGAAGGCCGAATTATCCTTCCCATCGGTTGATTTATTCGAAAAAGCATCCCCTCGACGGTTTTCTGCTGATAGGTTAATGCAGTTTGTTGACGGGTTCTTAAAGTTGTCCTAGGATATAAGCGTATGCAATGATTTGGAAAGAAATAGAAGGGGGAGTTGTATGTCTCTAAAATCGGTCATGCTTTCCCTTTTGCTGTCGCAAGCATTGTTTTTGTGCGGTTTGCCTTTTTTCCTTCAGCTCCGATTATATTTGAATCCTTTGGTGATCATCGTTGTCTGGTTTTGTATACTTCTTTTCGTTTCGTTTGCGGTACTTTTTTTTCGAGGTGAAACGGTCCGAATACCGCGCCTTTTGTGGCAGGCATTATTGTTTGGCTACAGTTTATCATTATTGGTTTTGCTGTTCTTTCGACCAGAAGGGCAGGTATATTCGTATAATTTGCTTCCTTTTTCTACGATTCTTTCATATTTATCGAACGATATGAACGGGCTTGTGTCATTTTATAACCTTAGCGCCAATGTGGGGCTGTTCATTCCATTCGGGCTGTATTTGTTGTCCAGGGAAGGGAAAGAGCCCTCCGATAAAAGGAAATTTCTTTATCCATTACTTTCGATTTCGGGCATCGAAATCTGTCAGTTCGTTTTTCGACGCGGAAGTTTGGATGTCGATGACCTTATCCTGAATATGATTGGTGTTTATCTGGGGTACGTTCTGTATCCATTGTTCACGAGGGTGGCAGTGTTCCGTTCTGGTAAAGTAAAAGGATGAGAGGCAGTAAAAATATTTTAAATGAAAGGATGTTTTTCATGTATAGCACTTTAGAAGAATTATCGAGCCATCCGGTGTTTCATTATTTTGCAGCCATTTCCAAAATACCGAGAGGATCGGCTAATGAAAAAGCGATCAGTGACTATCTGGTTCACTTCGCTAAGGATAGGGACCTGGAGGTGATCCAGGATGAAGCGCTGAATGTCATCATCAAAAAGCCTGCCACAATTGGATATGAAAGTGCCCCTACCATCATTATCCAGGGGCATATGGATATGGTTTGCGAAAAGAACAAGGGTACGCTTCATGATTTCGAGAAAGATCCGCTTCAATTAAGGATTGTGGGAGACATGTTGTATGCGACGGATACAACATTGGGGGCTGATAATGGAATTGCTGTTGCGTATGCTTTGGCATTATTGGATGCAAATGATATTCCGCATCCCTCCCTTGAAATAATCATAACGACTGAAGAAGAAACGACAATGAACGGTGCACTTGCCGTGGATCCGGCTCACTTCAAGGGGAAAATGATGATCAATATCGATTCGGAGGAAGATGGAAAGCTGCTGGTCAGCTCTGCAGGAGGAATACGCGTGCGGCAGGTCCTGCCAATCGGATGGGAATCGGCTTCTATTGTTGATGCTGTATCTTATAACATCAGGATTAAAGGGTTGAAGGGCGGACACTCCGGTATGTCCATCCATAAGGAAAGAGGGAACTCCAATAAACTTTTGGGCAGAGTATTACATGAATTAACGACAGACTTCCCTTGCTGCATACAGCAAATGAACGGCGGTCTGAAAGGGAATGCAATTCCTCGTGAAGCAGAGGCAACTGTACTGATTCATGGAGAAGATGTTCAGAAGATAACGGAGAGACTCCAGCAATGGGAAAATACTTTTAAAAATGAACTGCAATCTTCCGACCCTGAGGTATCGATCAGGTTTGAAAAGATCGAAACGATTTCTTCAACCGTTTTTTCCAAAGAGACGGTGACAAAAGCCATTACCTCCTTACTGGTAATCCCGCATGGCGTTCAAGGAATGAGCATGGGAATAGAAGGGTTAGTCGAAAGTTCCACGAATCTAGGGGTCGTTACAACGAATGAAGCGGAAATGATATTCGAAAGTGAAATCAGAAGTTCGGTCAAAAGCATCAAATATAATATGGTCATGCAAGCGAAGGCGATTGCCGATATGCTTGGGTGCAATCTATTGGTCGACGCGGATTATCCGGAATGGCCCTATAATCCTGATTCGAAACTCAAGAAATTATTTGAAGAGACATACAAAGAAAAATATCATGAAGATATTGAAATCATCGCTGTGCATGCAGGGATCGAGTGTGGGGTATTCATAGATAAGATACTAGGGTTGGATACTGTTTCAATCGGACCGGATATGTTTTCCGTACATACACCTGAAGAACACTTAAGCATCCCTTCGACCATAAACAACTGGGAATATTTTGTTTACACATTAAAGAGAATGAAGGATTTATAAACAACTGCATGGCTGGGGACAGTTGAAATTCAATAGATTTGGAGACATCCTATCGTTAATCGATTGGATGTCTCTTTTTTCATGGTTGGTAAATCTGATCGTTGATTTCCACTCCAGGCACTCGCTTTCCGCGGGCGGTCGTGGAGCCTCCTCGGCTTGCGCCTGCGGGGTCTCCCCTAGACGCGCTTTTCCCGCAGGAGTCTCGCACCCTCCGTTCCAATCAACTGGAACGTTTTTTAAATAAAAACTATTGGCAAACTGACTTTTCTTCCAATTTGGCTATAGTCTGGAGGGGGAGGAATGGCTCATCCCGATCCAGATTACAAGACTATGGTTTTCTTAATAGTTTTTTAGATTTCTGAAATCAACTGGAACCTTTTTTTTAAGGGTTAGTAAATCTGATCGTTGATTTCCACTCCAGGCACTCGCTTTCCGCGGGCGGTCGTGGAGCCTCCTCGGCGTCGCCTGCGGGGTCTCCCCTAGACGCGCTTTTCCCGCAGGAGTCTCGTACCCTCCGTTCCAATCAACTGGAACGTTTTTTAAATAAAAAACTATTGGCAAACTGACTTTTCTTCCAATTTGGCTATATTCTGGAGGGGGCGGAATGGCTCATCCTGATCCAGATTACAAGACTATGGTTTTCTTAATAGTTTTTAGATTTCTGAAATCAACTGGAACGTTTTTTTTAAGGGTTAGTAATCTGATCGTTGATTTCCACTCCAGGCACTCGCTTTCCGCGGGCGGTCGTGGAGCCTCCTCGGCGTCGCCTGCGGGGTTCTCCCCTAGACGCGCTTTTCCCGCAGGAGTCTCGTACCCTCCGTTCCAATCAACTGGAACGTTTTTTAAATAAAAAACTATTGGCAAACTGACTTTTCTTCCAATTTGGCTATAGTCTGGAGGGGGCGGAGTGGCTCATCCCGATCCAGATTACAAGACTATGGTTTTCTTAATAGTTTTTTAGATTTCTGAAATCAACTGGAACGTTTTTTTTGAGGGTTTGTAATCTGATCGTTGATTTCCAATGTTTTTTTTAATAAAAACTGTAGGCTGATCTCACACCGCATTATGTTTTAGACTAGTTTATCATTTAAGTTTTTTCCTGTAATCCTTCTTGGATTGAAGAAATATGCGACACTCCTGCCGAATAACTGGATAGCCGGGACCCCACAGGCGCTCGCGCCGAGGAGGCTTGGCAGACAGTCGGCGGAAAGGGAGCGGATTTCTGAAAATCAACTGGAACATTAGATTATCCTTTATTCCTAAACGATTCTGACCCTATGGGTGCATAAAGAAGAAGCTGCCTTAAAGACAGCTTTGATCTTCAGCTGTAATATAATCAAAAATTATTCATTTTTCTTCTATTTTAATTTTAAGTAAAAATATAACACTATCATCCTTTATCATTTTCTTCACTTCATTTTCGTCTTGTAAATTATATGTCCTTATAGAGTTTCCTTTGGATTCTCTGTATGCACCTAATAAATACGTTTCTCCTAATTTTAATTCTACTTTATCTTCCCCTATGGCATAGTCCCATCCGCTAAACACACCAACAGAATGTATTTTGTCTATTTTTTGTGGGGTTGCGGTTACATTGGGTGCATAAAGAATACCTAAACGAGTATCATCAGTATTTATTATTCCAAATCCTAAATTTCCTTCCACCACTTTGTTAGGGTTTTTTCCATAAGATAGTTCAGCTAACGGTTGAGGTTCTTGTTTTCCATCTTTATAACTTTCTATCCAAACATTTACCCAAGTTTTATCTGCTTTATTTAATTTAAAATCAAAATCATACAGTTCCCCTAAATTTAATTTTTTAAAAGTATTCGCATGTTCAGAATCGGAATTAACTGAAATAGTAGCTATGCTGTCTTTAGAATTAGTGCAACCAGAAATTATTATCAAGGACAAAATTAATATTAAGCTAAAAGTGAAATAGTTTTTTTTCAAAAGATTTCCCCCAGTTTTTTTATTAAATCTAAAATAATTTTACCAAATTAACCCAGATTGTTTCGATTAACAGCATCCTTTAACAAAGCCAAAATAAAAAACAGGAGGCAAACTGGCTTTTCTTCGAATTTGTCTACAGTCTGAAAGAAACAGAGGTTTCTTTACAATCGTTATAAAATAAACTATTGTAAAGAAAACCTATCATTCAGTCTAAAGTAGTGTTCTAAATCATTATGTATAGAGGAAGGTATATGGAAATATGGATGTAAAGTATAGAATGGTCGTAGAACAACTGGAGAAAGAAATAGTAGAAGGAAAATATACATTAAATACTAAGTTACCTACTGAAGAAGAGTTGATGAAGAAGTTCGATGTCAGCAGGAATACCATTAGAAAAGCAATCAATATATTGGTTGAGCAGGGTTATATCTATCAAGTGCAAGGAAGCGGCATATTCCTAAGGGAATTTTCCAGACCGGGATGCATTTCGATGAGGGATATGAGCGGCTTGACCAAAGTGTTTCCGAATGATGAAATGAAAAGTAAAGTGTTGAAGTTAGAATTAATAGAAGCTGATGAAAAGTTGGCCAAACAAATGAAATGCCAGGTGAAAACCAAAATCTATAACCTCAAACGGGTTAGATACTTAAATGGTGCACCCATTGTAATAGAAGAGTCCTTTTTCAATAAAGACATCATCCCCATCTTAAATAAAGAAATCGCAAATGGTTCCATTTATGAATATATAGTAGAGGATTTGAAGTTGAATATCGGGTTTGCAGATAAAATCATTTCGTGTGAAAAACTAAATGATGATGATGCCAAGCTTTTGGACTTGCAGCCAGGAGATCCGACCTTAATAGTTGAAAGTACGGTCTTTTTAAAAGCGGGAGCCGTTTTTGATTTATCAATCGAGAAGTATAATTATACTTCTGCCAAACTGTTAACATTGACTTAAACAGGGCAGGAAATTCTTTAGATGACTGCATTTTAAGATAACTGAAACAAGTATAAATAATATACAAAGAGCGGCTGCATTTAGTTAGCAATCGCTCTTTTTTTAATTTCTCGTTCTATAATGATTTTCAGCTGTGGAAATAGGGGGCTCAAAACGCTTCAACTCATTGTAATAGGTCTAAGAAGATTCCAAAATAAATTAAGCATGAAAGTCAGGAAGATAAAAGTTTGAAGTTGCTCCCCGGTATTTCGCATAGTTTGCTGCGCCTACCTCTGCAATTTCCCCATCAATGATCACCAGCTTTGCATGTAACATCCCTTTGTCGTGCTGATAGAATGGATCAGTTTCTGCACGGTCACCTTTATAGGTACGGTTTTGGCAATGTCCTTGTCTTTGGGGGATTTGCTTACCTCTTTTCCTCTACTGAAATCACTCCCTTGTTTTTCTTACGTAAAGAATCCGGGCTCACATTGGGTTACAAAAATTATACGCAATAAGAGCGAAAAAACTAAGAATACTGGAATGTTGAACGTAAAAAAACATATTAGGGCTATCTAGGGAATAAAATGAATGGAATATTTTGAAGGAAAGTGGGGCAGTGCATGTGAAAATCCATGTGGTGAATAGGGGGGATTCTTTGTGGGGAATTTCCCAGCAATATGGTGTCAGTACCAACCGAATTGTTCGGATCAATGGTCTTGAAAATCCAGATAAGCTAGTGATTGGCCTAGCACTTTTGATTCCTGAACCTTATCTTCAGTACAGGGTTCAGCAAGGGGATACTCTAGATAAAATCGCAAATCAGTTTGGAACTACGGTACAGGAAATCATGCAATCGAATCGCATCACAAATCCTTCTGCTATCTATCCAGGGCAGAGACTAACCATTCCGGTTATTTATCATACCGTAAGGGAACGAGATACTCTTTATGATATAGCAAGACGTTATGGAACGACAGTTCAAGCGATTATGCAGATGAATCGGATTACAGATCCGTCCAATATCCATATCGGACGGATAATAAGGATTCCCCAGAAACCAAAACCCATCATTGATGTAAATGGCTTTACAAACGTTTACGGGCAAACCGGTGCGGAGCAGGTACGTGAAGTAGCCTACGATTTGACCTACGTAAGTCCATTTGGTTATAGAATGAGGAAAGATGGCAGCTTAGAAGTCATAGATGACACCCCGACGATACGGGCGGCACAGTCAACTGGCGTCATACCCATGATGTGCATAACGAATTTTTCCGCCACGGAAGCGGGAACACAGCTTGCACATACGTTACTTTCCGATTTAAGTTTAGTGGAAAAATTATTAACCAACGTCATAAAAACGATGAAAAATAAAGGGTACCGTGGATTGAATATCGATTTTGAAAGTGTAGCACCAGAGGACCGTGAGTTCTACAATCGCTTTCTCCAAAGAGCAGTGGATCGATTGCATCCTGAGGGCTACTTTGTGTCATCCTCCCTTGCCCCAAAAACTAGCGCCAATCAAAAGGGAACATTAGTTGAGGCACATGATTATCCAGTTCACGGACGGCTGCTCGACTTCGTAGTGCTGATGACATATGAATGGGGTTACCGAAAGGGACCGCCCCAGGCAATCTCTCCCATTAATGAAATAAAGCGTGTCCTTGACTATGCCGTAACGGCTATACCAACAAACAAAATCTTCATAGGATTTCAAATTTATGCACGGGACTGGCTTGTTCCTCATGAAGAGGGGCAGGAAGCAGAGACTTTCGACATGCAGGAAGCCATCAGACGCGCCGTCCAATATAATGTAGAAATAAAATATGACGAGACAGCCCAATCACCTTATTATAGGTACAAAGATAATCAGGGACGCACACATGAAGTTTGGTTTGAGGACGCACGCAGTGCTAAAGCTAAATTCGACCTGGTGAAGATTTATAGGTCAAGGGGTCTCAGTTATTGGGTACTTGGTTATCCTTATCCCCAGAATTGGGAACTGCTTGGGGATACATTTATTGTACGGAAACTGTAGGGTGTTTTTTCAAGGTGGATCACACATAATTAATATAGTGATGGGCAGCTTTTTTTATAAAGCTGTCCATTTTAGTGAAAACCTTTTAGATTTCGAAATGCAGTTTTATAACAATGTTAACAATCGTTTGGAATATGGATGAAGAAATATAAAAATCAGAAAAACCGCCATATGGTGGTCTTTTTCAGTTTATGAGATAAAGAGAACTCCTTAAAAACAGGTATGGGTAATTACCATAAAGGAAATGTGTTCTTCCTTGTGGAAATGTATTACGGACAATCCATTTAAGGAGGCATTTTTTTTGGAATTAACCATCATTAATACGTTTACAGATCAACCTTTTAAAGGAAATCCTGCTGCTGTCTGCCTTCTTACCGGGGAAAGTGACAGCGAGTGGATGCAGCGAATAGCTAAAGAGATTAATATGCCTGTCACTGCATTCAATCACCTTCATAATGGCGAATGGCAGCTGCGTTGGTTCACACCTTCCGTTGAAATCCCGATTTGCGGACACGGGACGCTGGCAAGCTCTTTCTTTTTGTGGGTTAAAGGATACGTGCCAAGGGATCAACCAATTGTCTATCAGACGAAAAGCGGACTTCTCACTGCAAAATTCGTGGATGGAATGGTTCAATTGGAGTTCCCGTCATTAATCGAGCAGGAGATCGCTGCCCCTGAATTACTGATAAAAGCTTTAGGTGTTGTACCTGTGTATGTTGGACAAAACAAATGGGATTATCTAGTCGAAGTTCAATCAGAGGAAATCGTAAGGAATATAAAGCCGGATATAGATTACATTGCCCAATTGCCTATTCGGGGTGTCATTGTAACGAGTCAATCGGATAGCAGTGAATATGATTTCGTTTCACGTTTCTTTTCCCCTGCCCAAGGCCTTGACGAAGATCATGTAACGGGCTCTGCCCATTGCTGTCTGGGGCCATATTGGAAAAGCAAGCTGAACAAAAGTATCACTATAGCCTATCAGGCATCGGAAAGAGGAGGACTACTGAAGGTTGAAGTAACGGAAGACACAGTTAAACTTTCCGGCCATGCCGTGACCATATTCGAAGGGAGCTTAAACATTTAATGCAGGGGGAGGGAGGCATGGTGCAATCCTTCTTAATGAAGGATCGCACCCGTTACCCTTTTAGTGTACAAGAATCGAAATGGCACTATACACTAATAACAAAGCCATGACTACATTAAACTGACTCCTATACTTTGATAAAAACGTTTGAAAAACCGAACCGAACATACTCCAACAGAACGTACTCATAAAACCGACAAAAGCCAGAAATAATGAAAAGAATAGTAAGCTGAAATTTGAAGAGTGATAAGGTAGGATGAAGGTCGATATTGCCGTGATGCCATATAGAATGCCTTTTGGGTTTATGAATTGTAAAAGCATGCCCGCTATAAAACTGTTGTTCCTGTCATCATTATCGTCCTTAGCTTTATTTGAACTTGAAATGATTTTTATGGCCAGATATAGCATATAGATTGCACCTAGGATAGTCATGATAAATTCAATCTTCGGTATGAAATTTTCAAGCAAAACATTAAAATAACTACACAATAACATGATTACAAAAAAACCGGCACCTACACCGAAACAAAATTTAATCGTCTTTTTTAACCCGTACTTGTTCGCAAATAACATTGCCATGATGTTATTTGGACCTGGAGTGAAACTTGTAACGAAAACAAATAGCAAAAAAGATAGTAAATGCATGGTTGACTCTCCTTTGTATGCTATAATGACCGAAAGTGACATTATAACGACTTCCTTTTTATTGTACAATGCCGACGTTATATTGTAAATAAGGAGCATTTTTATGGAAGAAATAAATTTTATTATTGCTAACAATTTAAAAGCCATCAGGGAAAGTAAGAAATTAAGTCTTGAAAAGGTTGCAGAATTAACTGGAGTAAGTAAAACGATGATCGGACAAATAGAAAGGGGAGGATCGAGCCCTACGATTACAACAATTTGGAAAATAGCCAATGGATTGAAGATTTCTTTTTCTTCACTGATAAATAGCCCGCAGCCGGATACAAAAATCATTTTAAAAAGTGAAATTCAATCTTTATCTGAAGATAACGGAAAATATCGAGTTTATCCCCACTTCCCCTTTGAAGATGAGAAGCGCTTTGAAGTATATTCAGTCGAGATAGAAAAAGGTGGATTCCTAAGTTCCGATTCGCATAGGGAAGGAACGGAAGAGTACATAACTGTTTTTGAAGGGGAACTGACTGTACGTGTAAATAACGAAGAATATACAGTAAGGAATGGTGATTCTATCAGATTCAAGGCTGACAGACCGCATACCTACCATAATTCAGGGGAAGCAATAACTCGATTAAGCATGATCCTATATTATCCAACCTAAAAAAAGGGAGTAATGTTGTTTCTGCTTATTATATCTTGGCAAAGTGAAGTTGATATAACGGCAATATTGGTGGACTGAGATAGAGATTCATGTTTTATTACTTTTTTAAATGAGACATTAGCTTGAAGAAATTTGCGACACTCCTGCCGAATAACTGGCTTGCCGAGACCACACAGGCGCTTGCTTTGATGAGGCTTGGCAGACGGTCGGCTGAAAAGGGAGTGGATTTCTGAAAACAACCGGAACCTTTTTTAAAGAAAAAAACGGCTTTCTTCGAATTTGTCTACAGTCTGGGAGAGATTTAAATCTCTCTTTTTTTTTGCTTTTGGACAAATCAGGTATAAAGACCATGAGTGGTCACGAGGTAAATTAGAACTATTTTACCATTCAATCGTTTTATCGATATATCATCTTTCCGATAATGGGTATTTTGGGGTGAGTATAATGAAAATATTCTGTTAATATTCCATGTTGTATTGTAAATTTGTTTTAAAATTGGATTATTTTGCTGTAATATAAGAGATACACGGATCTTTAGAGGAAAAAAGTAGGGTGGATTTGTGTATAGGTAAGTAAATTTGTCGGGATTCAATTTTTGGAAAGACGTGTCAATTCTATGGATAAGTTAGCAGAATGTTATGTCAGTATATAACTTATGGGGGGATTAACTATAATGGGGAAAAAGAAAATCGTAAAAATTGCATCAGCTACCATAATGGCTGCGACAACGATCGTAGCGGTAGCGCCGGCACCTTCTGATGCTGCCACTAGCCTGAATAGTAAAATCAAAACGGCCAAGGCCGCCATCAAAAAACCATTCGATACCTATTTCTACACTTCTAAACTCGCTTCAGTGTCCACTATTGAAAAACAAATCAAATCTGCAAAACAAGCAAAAAAAGACATCAACTCTACCATTAAAAAATCAATGTTAAGCAAAAAAGAAAAAGATGCCAAATACAAAGAAATCGAGGCTTATGATAAGTACATCACTCGTTCAGAAGGATATGTAAAAGGATATAAAGCGGCTGAGAAAGCAAAAGCTGCACATGGCAAATCAATTGGCGCACTTACGAATGCCATCCTTTCCAAGAAATCAATTGATATCAGGAATCAATACGAGGCACTGGATAAAGCCGTGAAAAAGGCAGATAAGGATATTAAAGATACCGTTTACGGTGCGAAAATCGAAAAGCTTTTATACGATAAATTCACTAAATCGACCAAAACAGCTTTGAACGGTGACCTGAAAGTTCCGTACTACTATGAAAAAGCTGCTTACTGGGTGAAGAAGGGTGATTTAAAGACCGCGGACAAGCGGATGCAAACCGTTTCTTCGCAGTTGAAAAAGGTCAGCAATACATCCAAGCTCGGAAAAGCCATACACGCCTATGTTAAAGAAGTGAAAGGTAAGTATGATGATGCGGTATATGCAGAAAAGAAAAAAGAAGTGGCAAAACGGGTCAATGCCTATGTAGCCCTTGCCAATGGGGAACTTAAAACGAAAGAACAGATAAACGCGGCTAAAAAGGCGAAAGCAGCCATTAATCTAAATGGAATCAAGGAGTCGGACCGAAAGGAATTCCTGGCGAAAATGGCATTGGCGGATAAGAAAGTCGCTGCCGCTGAAGAGGCCTTGAAAAATCCAGCGAAGGCGATCACCCTTTCCTTGATGCATACGAATGATACGCATGCCCACTTGGACAACGTGGCCAAAAGGGTAACGGCTGTTAAGGAAGTGCGTAAGAGTAAGCCGCAAGCTCTTTTGGTGGATGCTGGTGACGTATTCTCGGGAACTCTCTATTTTAATGAATTCAAAGGGCAAGCCGATCTTCGCTTCATGAATTTAATGAAATATGACGTCATGACATTCGGGAATCATGAGTTTGATTTGGGATCAAGCGCCGAAGGGCATCAAGCTTTGGCTGACTTCATTAAAGGGGCACAGTTCCCATTTGTCAGTTCGAATGTGGACTTCTCCAAAGATGATAAGTTCAAGGGACTATTCTCGGACTTGATTTCAAGTAAGCCAGAGCAAGGGAAGATATACAATGGGATCGTAAAACAAGTGGATGGCCAAAAGGTAGGGTTCTTCGGGCTTACAACTGAAGAGACGAAAGATATTTCAAGTCCTGGAAGTATAGAATTCGAAAACTATCTTGAAGAAGCCGAAAAAGCGGTCAAGGCGTTCAAAGGCATGGGAGTCAATAAGATAGTTGCCGTATCCCATATCGGTTACGATGACAATGCGGCTTATGACAATGATTTAACATTGGCTGCCAAGGTCAAGGGCATCGACGTGATCGTGGGCGGACATAGCCATACGCAGTTAGACGCCCCCGTTGTTGTTGACAAAGATGATAAAGGGAAAACGAAAGAGCCGACTGTCATCGTTCAAGGGTATCAGTATAGCGACTATTTAGGAACGATCGATGTGAATTTCGATAAGGATGGCAAGATTGTCGGACAAGCCGGTCAGCTGATTAAGCTTTCTGAAAAACAGGATGATGCCGAAGCGGCGAAAGTGCTCGAAACATACTCCTCGAAGATTAAGGAGCTGAAGGAAACGAAGACTGGTGCAACAGCTGTGAAAGCTTTGGAAACACCGCGTGATGCAGGAGATGTAACGAAGCCGAGTGTTCGTAAAAATGAAACGGAACTGGGCAATTTAATTACGGATGGAATGCTTAGTAAAGCGAAAGAATTCAATAAGGATACGGTCATAGCCTTCCAAAATGGCGGGGGCATCCGCGCTGGCATCGATCAAGGTGAGATCACTTTAGGGGAAATCCTAACCGTTTTACCGTTTGGGAATACGTTAGCGACGATGAAGCTTACCGGTGCAGAAATCAATGAAGCATTAGAGCATAGTGTGAGCCTCGCTCCTAAGGAAAATGGCGGCTTCCTGCATGTTTCCGGAATGAAATTCAGCTACGACAGTTCGAAGGAAGCAGGCAATCGTGTCACAAAGGTTGAAGTCCTTGGACAAGATGGAACCTATTCCGAATTGGATGCAGCGAAGGAATATGTCGTGGCGACCAATGCTTTTACAGCCAAGGGCGGAGATGGATTCACCGTTTTCAAGAAGGCATATGAAGAAGGAAGGATGACGGATATCGGACTCGCTGATTGGGAGAATTTACGGGATTATGTAAGCGGGCTGAAAACTGTCGATCCAAGCATCGAAGGACGCATCAAGGATGTCGCCGGAAGCAATACAGACCCGACTGTCGTATTGGCCAAAGACTTTGGCGGAACGGCTGATGCCCCAAAAACACATGAAGGTCATGTAGTTGTGGACATCACGGATATCGCTTCATTGGAAAATGCAGTCGTTAAAGGGAATCTTACATTAACAGGAACTCCTCCGGATAACTTTACTTTTTCACAGGTTACGGTCGAGGGTAATTTGGATTTATCAGGACTTAACGGTAAGACCGTGAGCATGAGCGGTGTCACGGTGAATGGCGAAACCATTCTTTAAGCGGTATTCAAATGATTCCTGAGCCTGCGAAAAAAAGTTGGAGGGGTTGAGATCTTGAAGAAGAACGGGATAAGCAAGCTTTTCTTTGCCATGCTGATCGTGCTGTCGACGGTTTTGCCAAATGCAGCCGCTGCAAAAGCGGAAGGGACAATATCGGTAATGGAAGCGATTAATAATAACAGCGGAGCGGCGACGGTGAAGGGATATATCGTCGGTACAGCTAAAAGCGGTACAAGCTATCAGCAAACATCGCCTTTTACTGAAAGTACGAACATAGGTATTGCGGATAGTCCGGGTGAAACGGATGTTAAGAAAATCATGCCTGTCCAGCTTCCAGCCGGAAATATCAGAACGGCATTGAATTTGGTCGAACATCCGGATTTACTCAAAGCGCAGGTGACGATTACGGGGAAGTTGGAAAAGTACTTTTCAGTACCCGGCCTGAAATCCGCAACGGATTACACGATCATCACTGATGGAGGAACAACTCCTGAACAGCCTGATGTGAAGGTTCTGGACTCCATTGCCGAGGCGCGCACGAATACCGAAGATGTAGTGCAGGTCGATGGAGTGGTCACCACGGGGCTTGGTTATTGGGGAGGAAAAGGCTTTTATATCCAAGATGAAACGGCTGGACTATATGTTTATGGTTCTTCGTGGCCTGAGGATGTAAAGCAAGGGGATAAGGTTACTTTAATCGGACAAGTATCCGCTTATAATAAGGAATTGCAAATTCAACCAACCTCCCTTGAAGTGGTTTCTTCCGGGAATGAACTTCCTGAAATCCAAAAAATTGATGCAACTGGAGTCAATGAGGAAACACAAGGTGAGCTGGTCACCATTGAAAAAGCGACCATTACAGAATTGGCGGCATCGGGAACATACGGAACATTCGAATTCAAGGCGGAAGATACTGAAGGGAAATCTGTTATCGTTCGCCATGATAACCGGACCGGGTCGAGTTATGAAGATTTCGTGAGGAACTTTAAAGTGGGGGATGTCATTTCCGTAACCGGGATCGGATCGAGGTTCAATGACACGTATCAGTTGAAGCCGCGTGGCATTGAAGATTATGAACTGGTGAACAAACCAGCCGTTTACACGGATATTTTCCCTGGTACGGTTAGTGAAAATACAAAAGTATCACTTGAATCTGGCTGGGAAGAAGCGAAAATCCATTATACGCTGGATGGATCCGCACCGACGTCTTCAAGTGCCTTGTACACAGAACCGATCATTTTAACGAAAGATACTGTCATCAAGGCAATCGCTGTCAACGACAAGACATCGGAAGTTTTCACTTTTGCCTATACCGTTACCAAAACCAATGAAGTGAAGATTCGTGACATTCAGGGGATGAATCATTTTTCACCATATGAAAATCAACTCGTCTCAGGTGTGGAAGGTGTCGTCACTAATGTAAAGGATGCGAATAATTTTTATATGCAAGATCCCAACCCGGATAAGGACTTAACGACTTCCGAGGGAATACTTGTGTACAACAAAGCACATGGTCTGAAAGCGGGGGATCATGTCAAAGTGGCAGGTAAAGTCGCTGAGAGGTATATCGAAGGATACGCTGAAATGAAAACGACGGATCTGCCAACAACTGAATTGACCAATACGACGATTGAAAAGCTTGGCACTGCAGCGATGCCAGAACCGATCGTCATCGGAAAAGATGTCATTCCGCCGTCCGAGAACATCGATGATGATAGATTGACAGATTATAATCCGGGCGAAGACGGCATTGATTTCTACGAGAGTCTGGAAGGAATGCTCGTGCAAGTATATAACCCGAAAGTGGTCGCTCCTCAAGACTATGGTGAATTGGTCGTGATTCCAGGGAATATGGAAACAACGACTGCAGTTGGGGGCGTCAAAATAACGGAAACGGATTTCAATCCTGAAAGAATTACCCTGGATATAAATGATGAATCATTTGCAGCGAAAACGGGTGATTTCTTTGAAGGTTCGGTCACGGGTGTCATCAGCTATGGATATAGCAACTATAGGGTAGTGACGGATAAAGCCCAGCTGCCTGCGTTAAAGGATGGCGGTACGGCCCGGGAAGTGACCTCCTTAGAGAAGGATGCTGATAAGCTATCGATCGCTTCCTATAATATCGAGAATTTTTCCACTCAAACAGCTAATTCTAAAGTCGAAACGATCGCAAAATCCATCATTACCAATCTTAAACAACCCGATATCATCGGCGTAACGGAAATGCAAGATAATGATGGGGCAACGGATAGCGGGACAACGGATTCTGCTCAAAGTGCCAAGAAGTTAACCGACAAAATAAAAGAGCTGGGCGGACCGCAATATCAATACATCGATATCGCTCCAGAAGATAAACTTGATGGCGGGGCACCCGGCGGGAATATCCGCGTAGGCTTTTTATATAATGTCGATCGTGTCAAATTGACTGAAGGAACGAAAGGAACGGCAACACAGTCCGTGGCCTTCAAGGATGGAAAACTTACCTTGAACCCTGGCCGAATCGAGCCTAGCGATCCCGCCTTCACTTCAAGCAGGAAGCCTTTAGCCGCTCAATTCGAATTTAGAGGCGAAAGCGTAGTTGTGGTGGCCAATCATTTTAATTCCAAGGGCGGTGACCAGCCTATATTCGGCAAAAACCAGCCTCCTTTCCTTTCAAGTGAAACGCAAAGGCTTCAAATTGCCTCCATCGTCAATCGGTTTGTCAGTGATATCAAGTCACAGGATGCCAAAGCGAATATCGTCTTGCTTGGAGACTTTAATGATTTTGAATTTTCGGCACCGCTTAAAACATTAAAGGGCAAAGATCTAACCAATATGATCGAGAAAGTCCCTTTTGAAAAACGTTATTCTTACACATATCAAGGCAATTCACAAGTACTGGACCATATCCTTGTATCGAATAATATGGCCGCGGCAACGAAAGTCGATATTGTCCATATTAACTCATCCTTCATGGAAGTTCATGGAAGGGCAAGCGATCATGACCCTGTACTGATTTCAACCTCGTTATCTGAATCAGGTAGTGTTGAGCCTCCTGCTCCAGAAAAAACGTATCATGTAACAAACGTTAAAACAAAAAGACTTACGATTGCTTCACCTAGTGTTTTGATCGATCTTGACGAAACATCCAACATCGAAGAAGGTATCTGGTTAAAAGGTTCATATGCTGTACTCAAAGGCCTTGGGCTGAAGAATGCATCTGTGACGATAAAACCGGATAAGGAAGGCGCAATCATTGATTTTGGAGGCATGGCGGTGAAGGAAGTCATCATTGACAACGCCAATGTAAAAGAAATCAGGGGCGCTGAAAACGTTCAGAAATGGTCGGTAACAGAAGGTGTCGACATATCGAATGTCAAGTTTGTCAATTCGAAAGGGGAAGCAATTGCTTCCCCTTTCGACCCTAAAGAAAATCATCCGCCCGTCGTAACGAAAAAACTGGAAAATCTTGAAGTGAAAGCCGGTTCCAGGGTCACCATCGATTTGAGTGAGCACTTCTCAGATACAGATGGAGATAAGCTGACCTTTTCATCCACTATCGGTACAGTCACCGGCCAGGCATTATCCCTTCCTGCAAACGAAGCTGGAACATACCTTGTCGCAGTCAAGGCCGAGGACCAGCTATCGGAAACGGTTGCCCGTTTCACGCTGACCGTATCGGATGATAAGCCGCTTGAAGCTTATTACGAAACGGCGGCAGGAAAAACGGGAACTGAATTGAAATCGGTTCTGCACTCGATTATTAAAGGGCATACGATGTTATCTTATGATCAAGTGTGGAATGCCCTTAAAGAAACGGATGAAGATCCGGTGAATAAACAGAATGTCATCTTGCTTTACTCTGGAAAATCCATCTCGAAGAACGCGAATGGGGGCAATACCGGACAATGGAACCGCGAACATGTTTGGGCAAAGTCCCACGGTGATTTTGGGACAAGCAAAGGTCCCGGGACAGACCTTCACCACCTCCGTCCCGCTGATGTATCAGTGAATGGTAAACGGGGCCACCTTGATTTCGACGAGGGCGGTCAAACATATAGTGGATGTGAATGTAAGTTTGATTCAGATTCATGGGAGCCGCCAGATCATGTTAAAGGCGATATAGCAAGGATGTTATTTTACATGGCCGTCCGATATGAAGGAGACGGCGAGTTGGATCTTGAACTATCCGATACAGTCAATACGTATCCGAAGCCGCTTCATGGAAAGCTATCGACACTTTTGATATGGAATGAACTCGATCCAGTCGATGATTTCGAGAGCCATCGCAATGATGTCATTCATGACTGGCAAAATAACCGCAATCCATTCATTGACCATCCTGAATGGGCATCCGAAATTTGGGGTGCTGCTAAATCCATCGATGAGAAAAAGGCGAGTTAAATCGGAGATAGAAGGGGAAGCAGCCTGATGGCTGCTTTTTTCAAGCTTTTCTACAAATTTAATGATTGAAAGTTAATTATCCCAATATACTGAAAAATCAAATATTGATTTCACGTTAAATAATAAATATTTTGGGTAGGTATGTTATGTAATATATGTTAATATGGGATATGAAATGAAAGGGTTTTCATTGCAGGAATGATAAAAATATTTTAAAATAGTAATTAGCCGCTTTTTGATCTTCATTCACCCTTAAAAGACGGTTAAAAAATAGATTGCCAGAAATGGGGCATTACACGATGAAATACAGATCTGCATTCGATATAATCGGTCCCGTCATGATTGGACCTTCAAGTTCACATACAGCAGGAGCTGCCAGAATTGGCAGAGTAGCAAGGACATTATTCGGAAAGCAACCGAAGAAAGCCATTATTTCTTTATATGGTTCTTTTGCAAAAACATACAGGGGACACGGTACGGATGTTGCTGTCGTAGGCGGGATATTGGATTTCGATACGGATGATGAACGAATCCCTGCCTCTTTAACGATAGCGGAAGAAGCCGGTATGGAAGTTACCTTTACAATCGAAGATACTGTGATGGATCATCCCAATACAGTCAAAATCAGACTGTTCGACGAAGATAAAGAATTGGAACTAGTTGGGATCTCCATTGGCGGGGGAACGATAGAAATAACGGAGTTGAATACGTTCAAGCTTAAATTGTCGGGTGAAAACCCAGCCATTTTAGTCGTGCATAACGATGTATTTGGAATCATATCTTCGGTTTCGACAGTATTGGCGAATCATGAAATTAACATTGGACATATGGAAGTTTCCCGGAAAGAAAAAGGTCAAATGGCCCTCATGGTGATTGAAGTCGATCAGAAAATCAAGAGCGAGGTCATGAAGGAAATTGAAGGATTGGAAAACGTGTCGCAAGTCATAAGGATGGTTGA
>NZ_JBHZPG010000041.1:0-44305 GCF_042788005.1 Peribacillus sp. YIM B13472 | reverse complement strand
TTATACGAGATCGTAGTCCCAACCAGCCTAATCATGTTTCCACAAGTAGGGGGTGAACTGTTTAGTTGACGGGGTCCAAGCCCCACGGGCAGGAACGTTCTACCCCAGCTACCGTTATCATATATCGATATAAAAAATGGTCAACCAGAAATAACTGGCTGACCTTTATAATACGAACGGGGCAGGATAGTTCAACAAGCATAGTGTACTCGTACTGTGCGGTATTAAAGATAAACACTACTTAATAACTCATATCTTCAATGCTTCAGGGCATCTTATTTAATAATAAGAAAGGGCGTGATTGTTATTAGGTTATTAAGATTATTTGTCCTATGTATTCCTTTTTACTTCACATTCACTGGAACAACTTACGCAAGTAATGACAGTAAAGAGTTTGAAAAGTCGCTTTCTGAAATTGGTTACACTTCAGTACATCAAGCTTTACAAGATAGTAATAAGCATTTTAATCATACTATTTCTTTGCCTATTCAATTACCTCCAGTACCGTTCACTCATAATTACGGCAGGTTTAATAACCCTAAAGGTAAACTCAATGATGGCTTTGAGGTAGAATACTTTAATAAAGGCCTATCTGAAAACCACTATATGATTCGGGTTAGACCAGTTGAAAATAGAATTAAATTTAAAAAAGGTTTTATTGACCAAACATTCAAATTAAATGATGGAAATTCTGCCATATATAGTACCAAGAGTTCTAGTGTGATTAACCTTTTAATTTTCGAAAAAGACGGATGGCAATATATGTTAAGTGTGGATAAGAGAATTTCTAATAAAGTAACATCGGAAATATTGGTAGAAATCGCAAATTCCATAAAATAAATTACCTTACAGTTTGGGTCAACTCTACAATAATCCTTAATGAACTATCGGGGCAGGATAGTTGAAGAGTGCTGTTTGATCTTTATTCAACAATTGGGCCATTAAAGGGCAAAAGACTTATTAATCTAAGGAGTAGGGTTCGTAAGGAGTAAATTACCAATAAACAAGATGGCGATATTTTCAGATAATTGAAGGGTATAATATTTAAAACTTACTGTGGTGATAAGGTCTTATTATTCTAAAAAAGGAAGACGCCATCCAAAATACATCGGATAGCGCCTTGATATTTCGAATAGTTCTATTAAGGGTTCGTCGACCAAAGTCCGGCATGTTTTAATACAACACGTGGATGAAGTTTTAGCTGTGCAACCATTAAATCTGCTAAATCTTCTGCTTGCATCACTTTTTCTGGATTGCCGTCTGTTAAGTTTAGCTCAACAGCCATATCTGTTGCAACTGTACTTGGCGTTAACGTTGTAACACGAATATTTTTCTTACGCACTTCAAGCATTAATGACTCACTTAGTCCGATAACTGCAGCTTTTGAAGCTGAGTATGCACTTGTAATTGGTGCACCTTTTTGACCAGCTGTTGATGAGATATTAATAATGTCGCCTGTGTTGCGCTCTATCATTTCCGGTAATACCGCACGTGTTGTGTAGTACACACCTTTTACGTTGACATCGATAATATTTGTCCATTCTTCAGGCGTTAAGTCCATGAAGTTACCGAATTTTGAGATGCCGGCATTGTTTACTAAAATATCGATTGCACCAAGCTCGCCGCGAATTGATTCAACTGCTGTGGTAATAGAGTCTAAATCCGCTACATTTGCCGCCGCGATTGCTACCTTCACATCATACTGTTTAAGTTCTTTTGCTACTTGTTGTAAATTTTCAAGAGTACGTCCAATAAGACCTACGTGAATACCTTCTTGCGCAAAAGCTACTGCTGTTGCACGTCCTATTCCACGCCCTGCTCCTGTAACTAACGCCACTTTTCCTGCGATTGTTTGCATGTTTTTCGCTCCTTTAGATGAGATAGTTTTATTTTAGACGAAATAAAGTGTATTAAACTAAAACATTTTAATAATTAAGTCAAGTAAGTTTGATAGTATTGTTCTGGTAATATAATTAATAGCGCTGTTTCACTCATAAATGTTTGCCGCCTAAAATAGATAAAGATTGGTCTTTAAGACTAACCTCATTCTACTACGGTTTTCTATTTTGTGAAGAATGCACTTTTTTGTGCGTAGGTTACCAAAAGGTTACTTATTATATGAAAGGGAGTTAGCTCTATGTCGGATAAATTAAGAGAAGAGATAAAAGAGAGAATATTAAATAATGATTATCATTGTGAAAAAGAACTTACCTTATCGATTATTAGCGGGAAATGGAAAGTTGTTATTTTGTGGCATTTAGGTGTAGAAGGAACACATCGCTTCAGTGAACTTCAAAGACTTTTTCCGAAAATATCTCATAAGATATTAACAAACCAATTACGTGAACTGATGGAAGATGGAATTGTTCATAGAGAAGTGTTTCCAGAAATTCCTCCGAAAGTGGAATATTCAATGACTGAACTAGGGATGACGTTATTACCAATCGTTGAGATGATGTATGAATGGGGAAAAAAGAGAATCGATCAAATTAAACAAGAAAGCAACTATTTTGAATAAGAAAAATAACGAGATCATTTCCAATGATCTAAATTGCCTGTGCTGTTAGCAAAAGTTATATTGAATATAAAAAAGGGTATTTTGTTGTATAAAAAATTTCATTTATTCCATAATCATGGCGCGATTCTTTAATAAGAATCACTTTTTTTAATGAACGAACGGTTGCGTTAGTTCCATAGGATGCACTTAAGAAGACCACGAAAAAGGTGGTCTCTTTTATTTGTTCAAAAATCAACATTAATCTTTAACAAAGCCTTTAAATAAAAAAACTGCAGGCAAACTCGCTTTATGCGAATTTGCCTGCAGTCGGGGAGCGAATCGCTCCTCTATTTACTTGTCCCTAAATTCCATAATCCAAACGGGTTGTAGAATGGGTGGTCTTCTTCATATCTAAAGTCCTGAAGGCCCGTCAATATAAAGTCGGGTGCATCCTGTTGAATGCTAAAGGTTTCGCCATTCTTAAAGAGAGGGCGTTCACCTAAATGGTAATAATTAAATGTGTTTAGCAGGGCAGCCGCCTCTTTCGGGCTCATTGTGTTAAGTGTCACGGCATCCGGAAGACCAAAAGCTTTCATTCCGAATGAACAATAATAATCTTCCTCTCCGATGATCGTGACAAAATGGGCATATACCGAGAGAATATCCGGGCTATGATGAAGATGCTGCCAATCTTCCTTTGAATGGGCAATTCCAGCCGTTTCTATTTTCACTGCCATTCCGCCTGCCCTTAGGATCGCTGCCCCGGCATCGATCAAATCGATAACAGTTCCGGTATCGGATACATCGGCTATTATATAAACGGTAAAGGTATGGTCATTGATTTCCTCTAATGCATTCTCTGAAAAGGCGTCTTTACTGGCGTAGGAAAAGCTCTCTTTCAAAGTGGGTTCATAATCATGGATCTCCGCCTGAAAAGTAATGTTCTTATCACTGTTATGAAAAACATTCCCGGCTAAAAGATACCCTTTGCTTTGGGAAGCGACCGTTTGAATCAATTCTGTCCGGTCCTTCCATTTACCGGGTATCCCGATGATGATTTGGTTGTCCTTCATGGATCATCTCTCCTTTCCGATCACTTCATACTATACCACTGCTGATGTTTTCCATAGTATTTCATATAAAATAGCGCCAGGCTCCGATAAATGCCAGTGATGGATGTACAGGACTTTTTCAAAATTATACAATTGATGTATAATATAATCTAGTAAACGTATAGCCTATCTTCAAAGGAATTCCCCTGGTGGTTTTTCTCATAGGGCCGTATCTTAATAATCTATTTGTATATATCAATGATGAAAGAGAGTGGAATATAATGGGTCGTAAGTGGAATAACATTAAAGAAAAAAAAGCGTCAAAAGATGCTAATACTAGTCGGATTTATGCTAAGTTCGGACGGGAAATATATGTAGTGGCAAAACAAGGTGAACCAGATCCAGAGTCCAATCAGGCATTAAGGGTCGTACTTGAGCGTGCGAAAACGTACAATGTTCCAAGAGCGATCATTGACCGTGCGATTGAAAAAGCCAAAGGCGGTTCGGAAGAAAACTATGACGAACTTCGTTATGAAGGATTCGGTCCGAATGGTTCAATGGTCATCGTGGATGCATTGACAAACAACGTGAACCGGACGGCATCTGATGTACGTGCCGCATTTGGGAAAAATGGCGGGAATATGGGTGTCAGCGGATCTGTTGCTTATATGTTCGATGCAACGGCTGTCATCGGGATTGAAGGTAAAACGGCTGATGATGTACTTGAACTGTTAATGGAAGCGGATGTTGATGTACGTGACATCATTGAAGAAGAAGAAAGTGTCATCGTTTATGCCGAACCTGAACAATTCCATGCTGTACAACAAGCATTCAAGGATGCAGGAATCAGCGATTTTACAGTGGCCGAGCTGACGATGCTTGCACAAAATGACCTAACCCTTCCAGAAGATGCACAAGCACAATTCGAAAAAATGATTGATGCATTGGAAGATTTGGAAGATGTTCAACAAGTTTATCATAATGTAGATCTTGGTGAATGATAAAATGAGCAGACCTTTGCTATATGATCAAAGGTCTGCTTATTTTATTTGAAAGGAAAGAGCCTGTTTACGAATCACGAAACAGGCTCTTTCCTTTTGATTATTCATTTATGGTGATTCCGGAAAGTTCACGGTCTTCCTGTACCTTTTCCAATTCCGAAATTGTAACCAGTTGATAACCTTGGTCATGCAGTTGTTTGATGATTTTTCCTGCAGCCTGGGCGCTAGTTTGATAGATATCATGCATTAATATGATACTGCCATCTTTGGCTTTGCTCATCACTTTGTTTACGATTTTCTTTTCATTCCGTTCTTTCCAATCTTCGGGATCGACATCCCAAAGTGTGACTTTCATATCCTCCATGTATTCACGCACATTACTGCTAATCGCTCCATATGGGGGACGGACGAGATTTGGCTCAGTACCTGTAGCTTTTTCTACAGCGTCTTGGGTCTTTTCGATTTGACTTTTGATTTTGTTCTTGCTTAAGCGCGTCAGCTGCGGATGATCCCATGAATGGTTGCCGATCTCATTTCCTTGCTGCAGCATTTTTTGCAGAACTTCCGGATAGTGCTGTACGCGGCTTCCAAGCACGAAAAACGTCGCGTGTCCATCATACTTGTTCAGGTCTCTAAGAATGGACATGGTATGACTTGGATGCGGCCCGTCATCGAACGTCAAGGCAATGACCTTTTTTGAAGGGTCGATCCATTCATTTTGCACGGGCAGTTTGGCGACGATATGTTTCGGCTGCCATTCCTTTACACGATCCTCATTCAAATCTTGACTTTGATATGAATCTAGCAAACTATCTTTAAAAAGTTCCTTCTTGATGGCTATTGTATGGGTCTTAGTTGAATCATCAGTCTTAACGTGGAATACAAGCGTATTTTTCAAGACTGAAAAAGAATTGAAGTTGGCTGCCTTCAGTTTGTTTTCCTTTTTAATGAGACTGTTTGAAATGCCTTCTTCTTCCTTCTCCGTTAACTCTTCAAAAACAATATCGGATAAAACGGATAAATAATCAGTATCCGTGGCAAAGATGTCTTCTATGGAGAGCTTTTGCTGAGATGGAATATCATAAGTGAAGATCTGGGATCCAGACTGCTTCTTTCCTTCCACTTGCTCATATTTATCGAAGGAAATCGTAATGGTCTGTTTGCTGAAATGGAGGATCGTATAGGTGAGGTTAAGCTCGGAAGCTTTTCCGTCGGATGCTTTCCATTTCTTCTCATAATCCTTAATTTCTTTCTTGATGTAGGCTTCTAGCTGTTTGTCGATATTTTCCAAATGCAGAACGGGCCTGCTGGCTGAATATCCGCCTTTCGTATTATCTTTCACATACGTTTGAATATCGGCTTCTGGATAATTTTTATCAGTTGTATAGGCCGAAACGGTTCTTTTCTTATCAAAAGCTAGGCTTTTGATGGCTAACCCCATCGTTCCCACAGCAGCTGTTAGACAAAATAGAAAAATAAAGACTTTTTTATAATTTAATTTACTCATGATGCACTCCACCTCGATAATCATTCTACTATATAGACGCGCCAAAAGCCTTAAAAGTTTGTAAAAAATTTCATTTTTTTATATTTATAGATTTCCTTGTTCTTTTTCAAACTTTTATGGCTGCACCAACGTCTATCCTTTGTACCCAGGATACGTAATTTAAATGTAAGGAGCTCTTTCATGCAATGAAAAATCTAGATATGAATCAATTAATCGCGGCCCGGATAACCGAACGGCAAGAAAATTTGTACAGGCTTGCTTTTTACTATGTTAAAAACCAAGAGGATGCGCTTGATATCGTGCAGGAATCAATCAGGAAAGCGCTGGTCTCCAGCAGCAAAATCAAAGACGCTGCTTCTATAGATAGTTGGTTATATAAGATCATCGTCCGAACGGCACTGGATGTTTTGCGGAAGAAAAAGAAACTGACCGTCGCCGATGACGAAACTATAGAATACTTAAGCAGCGGTGAGGAAGATCACTATCCTGACCTGGATTTGCAAAAGGCCCTTGAAGGACTGTCGGTCAAGTACAAAACGGTAGTCGTTCTCCGTTTCTTCGAGGACCTGAAGCTGGAAGAGATAGCGGAAGTGCTGGAAGAGAACGTAAGCACGATTAAAACGAGATTATATAAAGCGCTGCAACTATTGCGGATCTACATGACTGAACGGGAGGAAACGAAAAAATGGAAAAAAAATTAAAAGATCTGCGGGAAGAATATCTTAAAACACCGATACCAAAGGAATTGAATGATGTCGTTCAAGCGGCCTTGAATGAAAAGCCCAGGAAGAAGCCAAGGGTTGGCAGGAATATCCTCATGTCAGCGGCTGCAGCGCTTCTGATTGTGACAGCTTCCGTAAACATCAGTCCGGCAGCGGCGAAAGCCATGAGTGAAATTCCGATAGTCGATAAGGTCATCAAAGTGATTACCTTCGTTGAATGGAAAGAAGAAGCGAACAATTCCTCGGCAGTAATCAAAACACCTGCCATATCCGGTCTTGAGAATAAACAGCTCGAAGATAGCTTGAATGAGAAATACTTATCGGAAAGCAAGCAGCTTTATAAGGAATTCACGGACTCCATGTCAAAACTGAAGGAAGGGGAAAAGGGCAATATGTCGGTGGAAAGCGGATATGTGATATTGACGGATAATGAAACGATATTATCCGTACAGCGTTATACGGATACGATTTCTGCTTCCAGTTCTACAGAAAGTCAATTCGATACAGTCGACAAGAAAAACGAAGTGCTATTAACGCTAAATAGCCTATTTAAAGATGATCGTTATCTTCAGGTGATCAGTGAGAACATCAAGGAACAGATGAAGAGGCAGATGGCTGAAGATCCGGAAAAGATATATTGGGTCGAAGATGATGACCTTACTGCATTTAAAGGAATCGATGAAAACCAAAACTTTTATATAAACGAAGATGGCAAGCTAGTCATCGCCTTTAACAGCTATGAAGCTGCGCCGGGATATATGGGGGCCGTAGAGTTCATCATTCCGACAAAGGTGCTGTCAGACCTTCTTGTGGGCGATCAATATATCCATTAAAACGGCCTTATTTGTAATTCTTATGACGGGCGGGAGGTTTTTAAAACGGCAAAATACCCATTTAAAAAGACGAACCAACGTTACTTGATTACAGTAACCTTGGCTCGTCTCTTTTTTGTTCGAATTTCATCTGATCCAGTTCAAGCCTCATTTTTTCCGTCTCCATAAGAAAATTTTCATGTTTAAGTTTTTCAAGTTCCAATTCAACTTGCAGCATTTTGTGTTTGGTTTTTGACTGTTTTTCGAAATGGCTTGTCAGTATGCCGATTATAGGGATGGAAAAAATCAGCACAACGGTTATGATCCCTAGCATTATCGTGCCCTCCTCATTTTTTTATATCTATTATACGGTGTATATAACGATTGAAGTTGGTTTTTTTCAAAATGGTTCTCCCTGTTTTTCCGTTTCTCATTGTATTGTGCATGGAAACCAAAGTGATATGAAACGTAATGCCATTGGTGAAATTAGGGCAATATATCTTTGATGGCAGCTCCCTATTAGACTATATAGGGTGTTTTTTACTGTGAAATCCGGACTTTGGCTTGCATGGTGGCAACCCGCGTCTATTTACTTTGAAATTAATTATTTAAATATACTAAATATTTATTTACAAAGGAGAAAATAAAAGTTATTATACAATAATAAAAGGAGGGCTAGGTATGGCAACGATAAATAAACAGAAAATTGTGGATAGTGTACCTCAAAAAGGTTTTTTTGGAAACCCTAAAGGATTATTCACCCTTTTCTTTACTGAGTTCTGGGAGCGTTTCTCCTATTATGGCATGAAGGCCATTCTTGTTTACTATATGTATTACGAAGTTTCTAAAGGGGGACTAGGTCTTGATGAACCCACAGCCCTTGCCCTTGTATCCATTTACGGATCTTTAGTATATATGTCAGGTATAATTGGCGGATGGCTTGCCGATAGGATCTTCGGGACTTCAAAAGCCGTATTTTACGGTGGTATCTTGATCATGCTCGGGCATATTGTCCTTGCTGTACCAGGCAGTCTCTCCATGTTCTTTGTTTCAATGGTACTCATTGTTCTTGGTACTGGTTTATTAAAACCGAATGTTTCCAGCATTGTCGGTGAAATTTATGCGGAAAATGACGAACGTAGGGATTCCGGTTTCAGTATTTTCTATATGGGTATCAACATGGGTGCATTCCTTTCACCGTTTGTTGTCGGAACAGTCGGAATGGACTACAGCTTCCATCTTGGTTTTGGACTTGCGGCAATTGGTATGTTAATTGGACTCATCGTCTTTGTTGCAACAAAGAAAAAGAACCTTGGCCTTGCTGGGACTCTTCCTGCTAACCCATTATCACAGAATGAAAAGAAAAGCGTATTCACTAAATTGGGGATAGCCGCACTTATCATAGCTGCCATCATCGGCATTACTGCCGCTAAAGGCATCTTAACGATTCAAACCTTTATTAATCTTGTAGGTATCCTAGGGATCGTTATTCCGACCCTTTATTTCATTTTCATGTATCGCAGCCCTAAAACAACTTCTGTTGAACGTTCACGCTTGATTGCCTATATTCCTTTGTTTATAGCAGCTGTCATGTTCTGGGCGATTCAAGAGCAAGGTGCAACTATATTAGCAAGCTATGCAGACAAACGGACACAGTTGAATTTTGCTGGAATAGAAATAAACCCGGCATGGTTCCAATCTTTGAACCCTTTGTTCATCATCACCCTTGCACCAGTATTTGCATGGTTATGGATTAAACTAGGAAAGCGTCAGCCGACCATTCCGCAAAAATTCTCAATAGGTTTACTGTTCGCCGGTTTATCATTCCTGGTGATCCTGCTTCCTGTTTATTTCAGTGGATCCGACTCATTAGTCAATCCACTATGGCTTGTACTTAGCTATTTCCTTGTAGTACTTGGAGAACTTTGTTTATCTCCTGTTGGACTTTCAGCAACTACAAAATTGGCTCCAGCTGCATTCTCGGCACAAACGATGAGCCTGTGGTTCCTGGCAAGTGCAGCAGCACAAGCATTAAACGCACAAATCGTCAGATTCTATACACCCCAAACCGAAATGGCTTATTTTGGCGTGATTGGCGTTGCTTCAATAATCCTTGGACTAATCCTGATGGTCTTATCACCAAAGATTCAAGGTTTCATGAAAGGCATTCGTTAACACTTAGCCATCAACGAAAAAGATGACCTCCGAATTAAACGGGGTCATCTTTTTTATTATTATTTCTTTCCTTTTAGCTATAGAACGAGCTGGTTCCTGCTTAGCTTTTTTTCATTTCGGCAATTGTTTTTTTTGTTTTTGTATATATTCCTGTTTTCATAGTTATTTGAAATGAATTCTAGCTTTGCACACGTCTGTTTTTACTCGCAATAACCGAGGCCGCAATAGCAAAGGGAAGTAAAAAGAAAGCCAGTATTCCATATCCAGCTCCTTCAAACCCTCTAATGTTCACAAAACCAATGTAAAACAAAATAATTGAAGTTACTACGGTTAATATGCCTGGTAAAAGCCTTATAAATAAAGATAAATGTAATTTTCTAAACCACCACGCCAAAAATACTACTAACATTCCAGGGACACAAGCAACCAGGAGTGGAACTCCCAACATCATTTTGTAACCTCCTCAAATATCTTATGTGAATAATACCATAATAAGGAATTTTTTTCTTTTTTATTTAAAAAATGAAAAAGACAGCCGGGGGGCTGCTGCCTTCTTCGATGTGTAAGGGAGGAAAACAAAAAAAGTCGAATGTAAAGATAAAAGTAGGTTTATGCAAGTTGGATTCCCGGGAGGTGTAAAGGCAAAAATCGTGAGGTAAATTACATTCTTAATAAAACCTTTTGAATAAAAAGCGAAGCAGTTAGCTATAGTGCCTACTGTTTTGTTGAGGTATAAATTTCGAACGTTGATTTCCATTCCAGGCACTCGCTATCCGCGGACGGTCCGGGAGCCTCCTCGGCGCGCTTTTCTAAGCAGGAGTCTCGAACACCCGCTCCAATCAACTTTGTTTTAAAATTTTGATGGAAACCCTTTTGTTGACAAAACGGACTTCGGAATGGTCTAATCCGAACCGTGATTTTAAACAGGACTAGGTTAAACTTCATGGTTTTTTCCTGTTTTATAAAGCCACATTAAATTGAAGGAATATGCGATACTCCTTGCAGGCTAGATTTTGTAATATAAACAAATATGATACCCATGAGGGTGCCTTTTCTAATGCCATCGATTCATTGAAGGAGATGACCAATGGCTGCGCATAAAAAAGTCATTTAAACATAATTATATATATAACGATAGGTGTTTTTATGGGTAGGAGGGAAGATATGGAGGGAAGGAAGTATAAGTATGAGCTACTATTGAGAAGCGCCAGGAAAGTCGGGTCCAAACCTAAAGGTATTGAAATGCCATCTTCACCTGTATGGAGTCCCGATCATATAAAATCAGCTAAGGATTGGATCGGCTGGAGCCCCATTCTGGAACCGTATATTAATACATATCTTGGACTTAAAAAATAACCCCGTGAGTCATCAGGGGTTATTTTTAATTTACATTTGATAATACTTTTTTTACTGACGGACTATTCGGTGTCAACTTGTTCGAATGATAAGTTGGAATAACGACCTCGTGAGGCTGTGACTTACCAACCTTACTTGCGGATTTAAATAGTTTGGATTTACTATATTTTCTTTTAGGTAAAGACATCGTTATCACCTCTTTCCTTTATTTTACTTAATTTCTTCCTCAGATTCAACATCTGCCTCTTCTTGAATAGCCAAAGATGTGTGATATCTTCGGTATAATTCATATGTTAATGAAGCTAAGCCTGATACTAAATGGCCGTCATATTCATCAAAAATGGTTCGATAGCTCTTTAGGACAATAATATAAGTAATTAAGCATTCTTCCTCAGTCAGCAGATTTTCTTCGACGTTAATTGTATGGATCATAAAGTTTTTAAAGTGTATGTATCTATCATTCTCTTTATTGATAGGAAGCCCGATTCCTTTCACTTTTGCTGAGGGAAGAGATTTTTTAACAAGTTTAGGAGCTGAATAATTCTTTTTAAACTTGGTTTCCGTCACTATATCAAATTCAAAATGGGAGTCCCAATTATTTTTATAGTGATCTCTCATGTATAGGAGCATTTCTTCAAGAAAGTCCTTATAGCTTGTATTATCCCTTTCAACTTCTAAAAACAATGATTTAAAATCCTCTTTTAACCAGTAAGAGAGAAGTCCGAATTTATCTTGTTGAATGGTCAAATTCTTAGCTACCTCGATGGCTTGAGATTCTCTTTCAACTTCGAGGGTCATGAATTTAAATCTTTTAACGCTCAATAGCGGGATGGGTATGAGTATAAAAAGGAATAGCAGGATTAAAAAGTAACCGACATGTTCAAATATGATTTTTGCTTTTGGTGATTCCGCTAATGGTTTTAAAACCAATGATGTAACGGTGGGATCCTTTTCAATGACTTTACTTTCCTTTACTTTTTCACTTTTACTTGATTGTTCCTGTTTCGACTCTTGAACATTACCAGCAGGTGCCTGAAAATAGCGAATAATTCCAGAGACGATAATTAGAATGAGCAGACTTATATAAGCAAAAGTATAAAAAGTCCTGATCCAGTCTTTTCTGGTAGGGGAATCATACTCTTTTTCTATGCCTGACAAAACGGTTCACCTCTTTCCTTTTACCCTGATTATAGCAGAAATACCTAAAAATATTAAAAATATCTAGGTTAATCTATAGGTTTGTAAAACTGAAAAAGAGGCTAATGATGATTTTTTGCCGTGCAGACAATGGAAGGAAATCAGCATATGTACTCCGTATTCCCAAAGTGCTTTGTGAAGAAAGGAAGAAACCGGATGAGCCCTGCTCTTCCGGTTCTTTGTGAATCAGTTTGCTGCTGGAATCAATCCTTTATGAATGGAGACTTCCTGAATGGCACGGTAGACGGTTTCGACCATGAAATCGAGTTCCTTTTCTGACATGGAAAGGATCGGCATCATCGTGATGACTGGTCCAAGTTCCCGGATGATCAGGCCATTTTCCCGTGCTGTATGGATGATTCCGGAAACGACGTTCTCTTGGAGTGTGAACGTTTCTTTTGTTACGCGGTCTTTAACGATTTCCACTCCAATCATGAAGCCGCGCTGGCGAATATCGCCGACTATCGGAAGTTCGTATAGCGCTTGCAGTCTTTGTGATAGATAGTTAGATTTTTTCTGGATGTCTTTTATGAGATTGCGGCTTTCCATCAGCTCGATATTCTTCAGGGCCAGTGCACAGGCTAGCTGGTTTCCTGTATAGGTGTGGCCGTGATAGAAAGTTTTATGTTCTTCCCGTTCTCCCAAGAAGGATTGAAAGATCTGCTCGTTCATGATGGTGGCTGCGAGTGGCATATATCCCCCAGTGATCCCTTTGCCCATACACATGATATCGGGGACGACCTCTTCCTGTTCGCAGGCAAACATTGTACCGGTGCGACCGAATCCTACGGCCACCTCGTCACAAATTAAGAGGATATTGTACTTTTTGCATAATTGTTCGACCTCTTTCAAAAAGCCCTGGGGATGGGTTATGATGCCTGCTGCTCCCTGCACTAGCGGTTCGATGATCAATCCTGCAATTTCCTCTGATTGTTCTTGCAGTAACATCTCCAGTTCTTTCAAGCAATGGTTTTTCACGGCTTCTTGATCCCCATACTCTGTCATGTGATAGGCATATGGTGAAGGGGCGGAAATCCGTTGAAATAAGAGTGGCTTAAAGATTCTATGGAATAGATCCATTCCGCCAACACTCACGGCACCGACAGTATCGCCATGGTATGCTTCGTCAAGGGAGACGAATTTGTTTTTATTCTGATGCTTGACGGGATCGATATTCTGCCAATATTGATAAGCGACTTTAAGGGCGATTTCCACAGCGGCAGATCCCGTGTCGGAGTAGAAGACTTTCGATAAAGAACCAGGAGTGATCTCTGCCAGCTTTTTTGCCAGTAAGATCGATGGTACATTCGCGGATCCAAGCAGCGTGGAGTGCGCTACTTTATTCACTTGTTCAATAAGGGCGCCGTTTAATTCCGGCTCGTTATGCCCGTGCACATTCACCCATAATGAAGCATAGCCGTCGAGGTAGCGTTTGCCATCCACATCAATCAGGTAGCTGCCTTCGCCGCGCTCGATGATCAGCGGTTTACTTTCCCGATACGTTTTCATTTGTGTGAATGGATGCCATACATATTCCTTATCCCATTGCTCTAAATCCTGACTGTTCATGCTTGGAACACCTCTTTCAGTTGTTGGGTATAATTTTGATCACCAAGTAAATCAAGGATGCAGTTCCTCAAGTCTTTTCTGACATCGGCCATTGTTGGGATGCAGGCGAGGCCATTCAGCCCTGTCAGCTTTTCAATGGTTTCGATATTGTCTTGATGGATCCGATCCTCTGACCGGTAATGGTTATACAAAATGGTTTTCACGCATATATCATGGATTTGGGCATACGAATGCGTCGTCACGACATTATGAATCGCCCCTAAACCACTTGTAGATACGAATACGACAGGCATGCCGCAATCTCTTATGAAATCCGTCGTCATATAGAAACCGTTGGATCGTTCAATGAGCGGGACAGCCAATCCGCCAGCACCCTCGACTAATACGATGTCATACATTTCCTCAAGTTCATGAACCCTTTCCACGACTTTCTTCTTATCAATTTGACTACCCGTCAATTTAATCGCCAAATGTGGAGAGGTTTCAGGTTCCAGTGTGTAAAACCCTGATTCCTTTACACCGAGTTCCTGCTCAAACCAAGATATGTCCGGGTATGTATTATTTTCCTCATTGATTCCAGTTTGAAATGGCTTGAATATCGTGACGCTTTTTCCCATTGTTTGAAGAGACAGATAGAGTGCACTCGTGACGATGGTCTTTCCAATATCCGTGCCAGTTCCGGTTATAAAGTAGGCTTGGCCCATGGGTGATTCAGCTCCTTTACGTTTATATATTTTGCAATGCGCGGACGTACTTGTTGAATGATGACAGCACATAGAATGCATAGCATTAAATCACCGGGTACAGGTAATAAGAAGCCGTAGAGAATCGTTTGGTTGATTGAAAGCGGTGTTTCCACAATCCACTTCATCGCACCATACAGCCAGATGCAGCCTGAAAAGTAAACTGTCAGCAAAGAGGCGGCATTAGCAAAGAATATGGAACGAATCGTGGAGAGGGAAAACCGGTTGATCAGCCATCCATTTACATAGGCTCCCAGTATATATCCGAGCAAATAGCCGAAAGTGGGTTTGAATATGTAGCCGAATCCCCCGCCTTCAGCAAACACGGGCACCCCGATAAGTCCGATCAAGACGTAGCATAACTGACTGAGCATCCCAAGCCGGGGCCCCAATAATGCGCCTGCCAAATAGACTGCCAGAATTTGCAGTGTGAATGGTATGTAAGGGATAGGTATCTTAATAAAGGCGCCAATGGCAGTTAACGCGGTAAAAAGGGCCACATAAGAAATTGTCCTTGCTTTCAAATTTTCAACCTCCTTTTTAGAAATGGCTGGCAGAATGCCCACTATTAGTTTGCCTGATTCTCATTTTATATGTCAACTAATTTATACATTTAGTTAACATATAAAATGCCAGCTTTCTTAGGATTTAAAGGGCAGACTAGGAAAATATTGAAAAAAGACCATTGAATAATATTTTGTATGTATGTTATTATTCAAACGATATGTTAACTTAAAATATTTAAGGTTAACATATTAAAAGTTTTATTATGTCGGGAGAACTATTCATATCGCTTATTTCTTCCTTGTCATGCATTTGTGCACATGCGAACGAGGGAAAGTAGATTAGAGATGGGGACACTATAGAACATTAAAAGAAAAGAGGGATTAGGTTTGGAAACATTGGTTAGGGATTGGAAGATGTTAGCGGAGAACGTTATCAAAGGATATAAAGTGACGGAGGAAGAGGCATTATCCATCGTACAAGCCCCAGACGAAGAGGTATTGGAAATTCTGAATGCAGCCTATCTCATACGTAAGCACCATTATGGGAAAAAGGTTAAATTGAATATGATCATCAATACGAAGTCAGGATTATGTCCCGAAGATTGCGGCTACTGCTCGCAGTCGATCGTTTCGGAAGCCCCAATCGATAAATATGCTTGGCTGACTAAAGAAAAGATTGTCGAGGGAGCGCAAGAATCAATTCGTCGCAAAGCGGGTACTTATTGCATCGTCGCGTCCGGCCGGCGTCCGACCAACAGGGAAATCGATCATGTCATTGAAGCGGTAAAAGAAATCCGCGAAACGACGGATCTTAAAATCTGCTGCTGTTTAGGTTTCCTGAATGAGGAACATGCCGGCAAACTAGCGGAAGCCGGCGTTCATCGCTACAACCACAACTTGAATACATCACAGGAAAACTACAGCAAAATTACATCGACACATACATATGAAGACCGGGTAGATACAGTTGAAGCTGTGAAGGATGCCGGAATGTCCCCATGTTCTGGTGCCATTTTCGGTATGGGGGAATCTGAGGCCGAAGCGGTGGAAATCGCCCTATCCTTACGAAGCCTTGATGCAGATTCCATTCCTTGTAATTTTCTCAATGCAATTGACGGAACGCCGCTTGAGGGAACTTCCGAGTTGACTCCCACTAAATGCCTGAAATTGATTTCGATGATGAGGTTCGTTAATCCGAGTAAGGAAATCCGTCTGGCCGGCGGTCGTGAGGTCAATCTCCGTTCCATGCAGCCCATGGCACTTTATGCAGCCAATTCCATCTTCGTCGGCGATTATTTAACGACAGCCGGTCAAGAACCCACAGCGGATTGGGGAATCATCGAAGACCTGGGATTTGAAATTGAAGAATGTGCTCTTTAATTGGATTTTTTTAAAAAAACACCCTCAGGGTGTTTTTTTTTAGTTTGTCGATAAAATACTGTATGAAACCCTTACTGGATGGAAAAAATTTGAGACACTCCTGCCGAATAACTGACCCCGCTAGATGCTTGCTTTGATAAGGCTTGGCAGACAGTCGGCGGAAAGGGAGCGGGTTTCTGAAATCAACTGAACACTTTTCAAGAAAAAACTGCAGGGAACCCGTTTTCTCCTATAGTCTGGATGTTTTATGAATTTGCTGTAAGCAGGCTATTGGTCTGTAAAAATTTACAAAAATAAAAAAATAATTGATAAGTGAAAAGAATGAAATAAAAATGCTAAATTGTAAGGAGAGGTTTTTTAATGAATTACCTGAATACAATAACATTTGCTGCATTGCGGTAAATGATTATGATAAAGGGAAAGGATCAGTATTGGTAATATCAATAATGAGAGGATAGTTTTGTGTGATGCATATATGGCTGATTAGTTTTATTATTTTATTATTGTTATTAATCTTTTATACGATTATCCCAACGGTGCTTATTCGTGTATGCAGTCTGGGAATAACAAAAAAAATCAATTCGAATAATGGGATTGCGCTAACTTTCGATGATGGCCCAAATCCTGAATATACGATAAAATTGCTTGATCTTTTAAAAGAATATGAGATAAAGGCCACATTTTTTGTTGTTGGCAGTAAAGTGAAAAGCAATCCTGAGATTATTAAAAGAATGCATGAAGAGGGACATACTATCGGTATCCATCATTTTCATCATGTTTCAAGTTGGGTGCTATCACCAATCCATCTACGGAAGCAGTTGGAAATGACTGATAAGGCGATAAGTGAATGTACGAATGAAAAGGTTGTTTTTTATAGACCGCCATGGGGCCATTTTAATCTATTCACCCCACTTTTCAGTAAGAAATATAGAGTGATAATGTGGTCTGGCATTTTCGGGGATTGGAAGGCCGAAAATTGCAAAAATACTCTGCTTGATCAACTGCGAAGCACTTCGACAGAAGGTTCCATCCTGTTGCTTCATGACTGTGGTGAAACCTTGGGGGCGGATAAAGAGGCACCAGGCTATATGATTGAAATGTTAAACATTTACCTGCAGGAAAGTAAGGAAAAAGGAACACACTTCATTTCTTTAAAAGACTTATAACTAATTCTGGGGGTATTATGAATATAGATACGCTTTTACATTTTATTGATTCATATGGATACCTGATCATTTTTCTTTTTTTATTCTTCGGCATTGTGGGAGTGCCTGCTCCAGAAGAATCACTTCTATTCCTAATTGGGGTGTTGGTTGTCCAAGGTAAGCTCTCTATGGGGTTAGCAGTGCTGTGTGCAATTCTCGGCGCCTTTATCGGAATGCTTGCAGCTTATGCATGCGGAAAATATGTGGGGTATCCATTTATAAATAAATATGGAAGATTCATTGGGATTACGAGTGAACGCTGGGAGAAAGCAAAGAAAAAATATACGGATAATGCACAAAAAACCTTAGTAATGGGATTTTATATTCCGGGAATAAGACAAATTAGTCCATATTTTGCAGGGATCTCATCTATACCCTTTCGGAAATACTTCCTTTTTTCCCTATTAGGCACCATACTTTGGACCGTCCCCTTTATAGTGGCCGGTTATTATGTGGGGGATGCTTTTAATATTAATCCTAAATATGTTCCATATTTAGGTGTTGTATTTTTAGTTATTTTTGTACTATATGTTACTATCAAATACATGAAAAAGAGAAAACAAATGTCCAAAAGTTGAGTCGGCTCCTTATTATAAACCGTTGAAATGAAATTCATTTAAAGGATTTGTTCAACGATATTTTAAGAGGAAGATATCATGAGCTATATATTTTCGTATTTTCAGAATGATTTCTTAGGAGATGACACATATGAAGAAGGTTTTGTTTTTACCTCTCTTTCGAATGCAGTCGGGACATCATCAAGTTGCAGAGGCATTGATGGATATGTTAAAAAAGCATTCAAATGGGATAACTTATAAAAAAATCGATCTAATCAGTTATACCAATACTTCTCTAGAAAAAATCATCGCAAGCAGTTATCTAACATGGATCCGTTATGCGCCGGAAACCTATAATCTTGCCTATAAGAATCTGTTTTATGTGCACTCGCCAAAGGAACGGATATTTAAATGGTATCAGCAATTATTCATGAATAAACTGGAACAATTGATAGCAGAGGAAGAGCCTGATTTAATTGTGTGCACACACGGTTTCCCTTCCTATCTTTTGAGTCAGCTAAAAATAAAAGGGAAGTGCAGCACACCGGTAATAAACGTGTACACGGACTTCTTCATTAATAATGTGTGGGGAAGCGAAGGGATAGATGCCCATTTTCTTCCTAGTCAAGAAGTAAAAGAAAAGCTGATGAGCAAGCGTCAAATACCAAAACAAACGATGATGGTCACTGGCATTCCCGTGCACGAGGAAATCACTAAAAATGCTTCTGTACAAAAAAACACAGAACGGCCCAAAATTTTGATATCCGGAGGAAATAGCGGTCTGGGAGGGATTTTGAACTTAGGTGATGAGTTAAAGACTTCAACCGACTTTGATTATTTAGTTCTTTGCGGAAATAACAACAAGCTGTATGAAGAAATCGATACATGGAACTTACCTCATATCAAACCATTGCCTTATATCTCATCAAGGTCTGAAATGAATAGGCTTTATGAAGAAGTTGACGCAATCGTTACGAAACCCGGCGGTGTCACAATTAGCGAAGCATTGCGAAAAAGGCTTCCCATTTTTGTTCACTCCAGGCTTCCGGGGCAGGAGGAAATTAATCTGCAGTATTTAAAACAACAAGGACTTGTATTTAAACTTAATCAGAAAATGCCTTTTGAAAAACAATTGCTGAGTATATTAAAAGATCAGAAAAAAATGAAAAAGTGGAACACATCCATAGAATCCTATCATAAAGAAATAGAGTTGGAGAAACCTGAGGGAATAGTGGAGGTCATGAAATTGATCCTTAACCTTAATCAAAATGATACGCCTTCCTATCTAGTCCGACAGCCCAAACTTCTATATAGCTGAGATGTATTGTGTTCTCACTGGTGAACTTAAATGAAGAATGAATACGGAAGGCTGCTGAATTAGCAGCCTTCCTATAATGAAAGGTCGGAAGGAAGAGGGACTTTGAAAAAAATATACCTTATGATTTTTTCGATAATGATGCTTGTGATAGTGGGGGCAGGGTGTTCAACTGATAAAGAAAAAAGCGCAGAAAAGCAGACGCAACAAGCTGACGAGAAAGTGGAACTGACGATTTCGGCAGCTGCAAGTTTGCAAGATTCCTTAAATGATATAAAGAATTCTTTTGAAAAAGAGAATGCAAATGTGAAAGTTCATTATAACTTTGGAGCCTCTGGAGCGCTTTTGCAGCAGATATCCCAAGGAGCACCTGTTGACCTGTTTTTCTCAGCTGCAGAAGATAAATTTGATAAATTAGTAGAGGAAGGTCTTATTGAAGAGAAAAACGGAATCGATTTAGTCGGTAATGATCTGGTGCTGGTGGTGCCAAAGGATTCCAAAAAGCGAATCGGATCACTGGAAGACCTCACTAAGGCCGCTAAAATTTCGATTGGCACTCCAGAGTCTGTACCGGCAGGGCAGTATGCGAAACAAACTTTGGAAAACATGAATCTCTTTAAAGAGGTTGAAGATCGATTGGTATATGCCAAGGATGTCCGGCAAGTGCTTACATATGTGGAAACGGGGAACGTGGACGCAGGGCTCGTCTATAAAACGGATGCGCTCAATTCACCAAAAGTTGAAATCATTGCAACAGCCCAAGCAGATTTACATGATCCGATCATATATCCCGTCGGAATGATCAATGACCTGGACCATGCCAAGGAAGCCAAGCTATTCTATGACTATCTCCAAACGGAAGCCTCCATGAAAATCTTTGAAAAATACGGATTTAAAGATTTGAAATAACCACCAATCTGGTGGTCTTTTTTTATGTATCTTAAGTAATATTAGGTATATTTTCCTTTATATTGAAACCTCTTCTCGCTTTAATCGTAAGAATAAGAACATAGTTGTATTCATCTATCAAGATAAGCGGATAATTCGACCTACGCGGGAAGGATTCGAAGCTGCGTAAAAAAGACCTTGTGACAAAACAAGGACAGCAAATTACTGTCCTTGGGCTTGACTGCGCATGGTTCGATTCTTTAGGAAGACTGTGTAAAACAGCTTAATCGGCAGGTATCCTATAATTCCACCGAGAGTATTCAGGATCAAATCATCGGTATCAAAACTTCCTAATTCAAATAAAAGCTGAAGAACCTCATAGGTGAAGCTAAAACAGAATGTTGCAATCAAGATCGATTTAAATCGGGAAAACATTTTTGATAGTAATGGAAGCATAAAGCCAAATGGTACAAACCCGATGATATTCCCCACTATGTTCTCAATCCGGATGGATGTATTTACATCCGCTATGAACAGGTAATGGAAAATGGTTTTAAAAGGGATGAAGTTATGGGAACCCCAATAGCGGCCATTGAAGGAAAAACTAATATGATCATTCATTTCTGTTATCGAGAAGGTTTTAAATAAAATGAGCTTTGTAAGAATTAATAGATAAAGAATCATACATAGCGATAAAAGGATTTTTACAAAAATTTTCATGATGCAACTCCAATATAAAAGTAGGAAACATTTATCATTTTATCATAAATGGTATATGATGATTTTAATGTAATATTTTACAAGTAAATTAGAGCAAATTTACCAAGGAGGAGTAAAAAAGTGGAGGAAGCAATAATTGATTTTCTCATTGCAGTCATATTAATTATTGGTTTCACATACGGTCTCATAAGGCAATTTAGACAATGTGTCAGTATCAGGAAGGGAAATAAATCGGAGTATGCACATTACAAGCGGATACTGATTGGAAACTATCTGATTTGCCTATCTTATTCAGGTTTTCTTTTTTCTTATATTTTGAATTCATTATTGGCATCCCGTATTATACCGTCTTCATTTATTACAAGTGATAATACTAGTTTTTGCTGTTTCAGTTTTCTTGCCATTCTATTAATCGCTAAATTTGGGATTATTCCAAAGAAAAAGGAACAAGTTGAATTACAAGAATACATAGTTGAGAAAGAGGAAATATGAAGAAAATTTCGCTTACCTTATTAATCGTATGTATATCGATCACCTTTTTATTGAATTTTACCATGCCTGAATTTGCTGGCAAAATGAAAGATAATATAAGTTCCATGAATATCATTTACTCATACAGTGTCACAAAAACATTCTCGGAACAAACCCAAGATACGATCGAAATCGCATCCGTGCCTTCAAGGGAAACCGAGACCAGGAACGTCGATTTCCGAAGTGATGTTAAGCTTGAGGACACTCCGCTGAATATAAAAAGTGTAGTGAAAGAGAGCTTGAACAAGCCGCAAGATTATAAATTCAAAGAAAAATTAACCGGTCCGGAAAAAGGGTTTTCATACCGGAAATATTATCTTACCAAAAATTATGATAAAGGAAGATATACAGTCATCCGAACGAATAAAATAACGGGAAAAGAAAAAGTGTATGTCGGAACCTATCATGTGCCGAGCGCGCAAGATCCTTTCGTCGAATGGTCACGTGATGTAAAATGATGGCGGACAATAGCTTTTAAATGAAAAGTTGAGTGATTATATGGGGAAAAAAAGTGAAGATCGAGGATTATAATCCTGATTGGGCTAGGGAATTTCAACAGGAAAAAGCGAGGATAGTGGAGGTTTTAAAGAACTATTCCCTTTGTGTTGAGCACATTGGAAGTACGTCCGTCAAAGGCTTGGGAGCAAAACCGATTTTGGACATCATGGCTGGCATCCAACATTTAGATGAAGCTGACATGTTCATTGAACCCTTGAAATCGATTGGGTATGAGTTTGTCCTGCATAAGGAGTTTCCCGAAAGGCGTTTTTTTAGAAAAGGTCAATGGAGAGCGGGAACACACCATTTGCATATCTATAAATACGGAAGTGAACAGTGGAAGACTCAACTTTCATTCAGGGACTATCTAAGAAGCCATCCTGACGTACGAAGACAATAACAGGAATTAAAATTATCCTTAGCTCAAAAGCATCCTGCAGATATAGTGGGGTACACGAATGCGAAAGCACCATTTATATTAAATGTCATAGAATCAGCAAATGGTGGGTGACTTCCAAGGGTAAAGTTATAGCCGTGTTTCGGTAAATTACCAGAAAGAGAATGAAACTTCAACGGTTAGCTGTTCTGAAGGGAAATGGTAACGGCAGTGAATTTAAAAAGGTGTCTTATATCTACTGGACCGCTACGTTACAGGCTCGGATGGTGTTGCTGGGGTCGCAGCATCTTCAACAGCGGGGGCGGCAGTTGCAGTGCCTTTCATTATTGCCGAGTTAAACCCGCAATTTGCTCCTGTAGCAGAATCGGCAACAGCGATCATCGCGACAAGTGTATTGGTGACAGCAATTCTAACACCCATGCTGACGATGTGGGTTGCAAAGAAACAAGAAGAAAGAGGGATTCCGCAGCGAAGAGGCATGAAACCAACTATTTTGAAGGATCCACCTGTGACTTCCATACAAAAAGCGAAGTAAAACCAATAAAATGTAAGCGTTATCTAAAAAGCAACTGGGGTTATTATCCCGGATGCTTTTTTTGTGATACACGCACATTGGTGTTAAAATAAGGAAAAATAAAAAGGGATATAAATGCCAATTCCTATCAAGGAGGCTTTCATGAGAAAGGTCGAGGTCGTACCATATAAGAAAGAATGGTCCAAGCTATTTCATGATGAATGCCAAAAATTACAGGATATTTTCGGGCTTGAATTGATATAGTTATACCATATTGGCAGTACAGCCATCCCGGCAATCCATGCCAAGCCAGTAATAGATATTTTGGCAGTGGTAAAAGATGTGGAATGTGTGGCTGATTTTAATAAAGAGATTGAAGAGATAGGGTATGATGCCAGGGGGGAGAACGGAATCTCTGGACGGCGGTTTTTTCGTAAAGGCGGGGATGAGAGGACTCACCATATTCACATGTTTAAAAAAGGACATGAAGAAATAGCCAAACACCTCGCTTTTCGGGATTATTTGCTGGCACACCCTGAGGAAGCACAAGAGTATAGCAGGCTGAAGCAGCGTTTGGCAGCGGAATTCCCAGATGATATCAAAGGATATGTAAACGGGAAAAATGATTTCATGAAAAAGAGTGATGAAAGAGCGAAACATTGGGCGGCGTCCTTGAATGAGGGGAATCATCATGTTAATGAAGTGGATTAAATGCCGAGTGAATGAGGAAAACAAGCGTTCATTCTCAAAAGCACAAGAGGGATGGGGAGAATTGCGCCATTGTTCTGGTTTCATGGGACAAAGCGGAGGGTGGAATAGACATGAACCCTATGAAGCAGGCATTCTCTCCGTTTGGAAAGATCTTAAATCTTATCAAGGTTTCATGCAGCATCAACATGATGAAATATTCGTGAAGAGTGACCAAGGAAGTACATATATAAATATTTCTGTCGATATATACGAGAAAATATTCAATATAGGAACAACAGACATTACGGATTTTTTTGGCAAGGGGAATTTACTTCGAGTGGATGACTGTTCTGTTGAAAATGATAAACAAGCCGGATTTGAGCAGGTGCAAAAGGACATATGGAACAAAGGGATGACACCGGGCATGCTGTCTGGTGCAATCGGAAAAAGGCAATCCGGGAGATATCTGGCTGCCTCATTATGGGACAATGAATATTCACATCAACGGTATGTGGATAAGGAATTGGCTGCCCTGATAAAGGAATCGGGAGTGAATACAGGAAGTTTATTTGAATTGCATCCAAAATGGGAGGTCATTTAGAATCAAATATTATCAATCTATCAATTTTGGATAATCAATAGCGTCCAGTGGAATGTAAGAATGATCACATTTCAGCGCTCCAAATATATTTTACAGAAGGTGATTACAAATGAAACTAGATTATGATTCACAGTACATCAGGGGCATCTACCTGAATAGAGACCGAATATCTTCGTATGCCCATTTCCCTCTTGACCTGCCGGTTATCAAGCACCTTCATGAAGTGGCTTTTCATCCCAGTGTTACCTATGTTATCGGTGAAAATGGAATGGGAAAGTCCACTTTGCTTGAAGGTATTGCGATTGCATATGGCTTCAATCCGGAAGGCGGAACGTTGAATTTCAATTTTTCCAATTATGATTCACATTCCAATTTGGACGAATACCTCCGTTTGAAAAAGGGCGTGTACAAACCAAAGGATCATTTTTTCTTTAGGGCGGAAACCTTTTACAATTTAGCTACGAATATAGAGGAATTGGACAGGGAGGCATCGTTCGGGTCGAAAATCATCGATTCCTTCGGTGGAAAATCACTTCACCAGCAATCTCATGGGGAATCGTTTTTTTCAGCTTTTGTAGAACGATTTCAAGGCAATGGATTGTATATCCTCGATGAGCCTGAAGCTGCTTTGTCGCCATTGAGACAAATATCGATGCTGGCCAGGATAAATGAGCTTGTTCAACAAGGTTCCCAATTCATCATTTCCACCCATTCCCCGATCATCATGGCCTATCCGGATGCTAAAATCCTCCAAATTTCAGATGAGGGAATGAGTGAGGTGACTTTAGAGGAGTCCAATCACTATTTGCTAATGAAACAGTTTTTTGAAGATAAAGATCGGCTGCTGCATCATCTTTTCGAATGAGATTCTAGCATCTCCTTTAAAAAAACCCCGACTGCACTGCGCATTCGGGGTTTTCATTTTGTTGAAATTCATTATTGACAGTTTAAGTGTATTACGGGTATAGTACATCTATAAGGTGTATGAACCACTTAGTACATACACGTAAGACACTATGCATATCTTTTTTAATAAATAGGGGGTGGTTTTAATGAACGTAAATACCCGGGAACCGGTATATCTGCAAGTCGTTAGGCATTTTAAAGAACAAATAGCCATAGGCAAATTCGTGGCCGGACAGGAAATTCCCTCCCGAAGAGAACTGGCGGCTTCACTGAACATAAATCCTAATACTGCCCAAAAAGCGTATAAAGAAATGGAGGAACAGGGCTTGATTCATACTGAACGAAATTTCCCCAGTCAAATCACGACGAATGAAACGATTTTACAGGCTGTGAGGCAGGAATTGATTTTGGCAGCCGTCGATACGTTTGTCGATGCGATTCGTCCGATTAATGTACCAGTTGATGAATTGCTTCGTGTGGTTAAAGAAAAATACTCGGAAGAAATAAGGGAGGAGGAAGAAAAATGATAGAAGTAAAAAAGATCTCCAAGAATTATGGCCGGAAAAAGATCTTGGATAGTGTTTCATTTACAGCCAATAAAGGGGAAGTCACCTGCCTGATCGGAATAAATGGTGTCGGTAAAACGACTACACTCAAAGCGATCATGGGATTGACGCCATATAAAGGTGAAATCCTGATCGATGGTCAAAAGATGACTAAGGATAGTTATGAAAAAATCACCTTCATTCCGGACGCACCGACCATGCTTCCGCAAATGACCATTAAACAGGCCATGGTTTTCATGTCGGATTTCTATACGTCCTGGAATCCGGAAAGAGCTAACCAACTGATGGGGTTTTTCAAGCTTAAAGAGGAAAATCGCATTTCGGAATTGTCAAAAGGGAATACAGCTAAGCTCAACCTGATGCTTGGTCTGTCCCTTGACGTGGATTATGTACTGATGGACGAACCATTTTCGGGAATCGATATATTTAGCCGCGAGCAAATTGCCGATGTCTTTGCGAGCCACCTAATTGAAGATAGGGGAGTCATCATCACGACCCATGAAATCGGTGATATTGAACATTTAATCGATAAGGTCATTTTATTGGATAACGGTACCGTACTTAAAGAGTTCAATACAGAAGAAATGCGGGAAGAGGAAGGAAAATCGGTAGTCGATGTAATGAGAGAGGTGTATCAAGCATGATGCGATATATAAAACTAGTGAACTTTGAAATCAATCGTTTCAGTAAAATCTATCTTAGCTTATTGTTGATCACCTTGGTTTCGCAATTTGCAGGAGTGATCATCGTAACGAAGAGTCTTCTTAAAGATGCCAGGGAGACCATTTCAAATGAAAAACTATCGGAAGCCGCTTATATTGCAAATTATGGAGGCATTGATTTTACCCATATCGCCAATACCCTCTTGTTTGTAGGACCGATTGCGCTGAGTGCGGTTGCCCTTATTTTTTATATTTTCCTTATTTGGTACCGTGATTGGTTTGGAAAAAATACATTCATTTATCGCATATTGATGTTACCGACATCCAGATTATCGATCTACCTTTCCAAAGCTACGGCCATCTTCCTGATGGTATTAGGTTTGATTGCTTTCCAGATCATCATTTTACCAATGGAGAATGCCCTGTTTCATTCAAATGTGCCGGAAGCGCTCTTGAATGAAATATCAATATCCACCATCACGAAAGCCAGTCAGGTTTTGGCATTGATCATCCCAAGCACGTTCACGCAATTCCTGCTTTCCTATGGCATTGGACTTATGATCATGTCGATATTATTCACAGCGATCATGTTTGAAAGAAGTTTCCGCATAAAAGGAGTCGTAATGGGCTTGGTGTATTGCGGAATCGCTATAGCGTTGTTTTTAGCTCCATTTTTCGTAATGGCGTTTGGGGATTTCTATTTTTACCCTAATGAATTATTTGGCCTGCTGCTCGCATTAGGTATCATTTTGACAGGATTATCGGTTTGGCTTGGTGCCTGGTTATTGAAAAATCGCGTGACCGTATAACAACAACTTTAAAGGAGTGAACAAGGTGAAACGTTATTTATGCAGCATCATTATTGGAATGGTTGTCATCTTAAGCATCGGGACCTATTATGTCAAATTTTCCTCCGCTTCCAGCCTTCCAAAGTATACGTTCAAGACACTGGAAGGCAGTGATAAAGAGCTTGATCCGGTAATCATAAATGCTACGCTTGAAAATGGTTCTTTTTATGAACCATTAACATTTGAATCCAATACAACCACATATGCCAGTGAAAGGTCTTACTTGGAGAACTTAAATGGAAGACAAGATCATCAAATTGAAAGATTAATAAAAGAACATCGTTCGTTTATGCGTGGCAAGGATTCCATAAGTTCTTTATATGAAGACGATGATTTTCTCGCTTACGCTTGGGTGAATAGCGAAATTACGAATAACGGGAAAATGGAAGCGGAGTTTGATATCGGTTTACTGGAGAAGAAGGACGAAGAAGAAACTTCTTTCCAAATCGAGCTTCCGAATCAAGAGAGAATCATGAATACTGATGTCAGGGATGTGCAGTTGGTCCATTCAAAACTACAGGTTTTAACGATGAATGATGTGAATGTTAACAATGAGAAGCAGACGAAAGAGGTTCATCTGTATACGATCGATGTAGCCAATAAAAAAGTCTTGAGCGATAAAACCCTTGTATCTGAAACCTTTACTTACCCTAATCAAGTTGATTTCGAGATGCCAACTGATGTTGCTCCCTCCCAGCCAAATAACATGGTATTCATTTCGGTAATTAAAGGGGTAAATCATGAGGATGGCTTTAAGGAAAAACTAAAGGAAAGCAAGCTTTTATCTTATAATTATGAAACGGAAAAATTAGAAACGGTTAAAAAAGGATCGCTTAGCTTGGACATGGAAAGATCAGGATATGCAGACAGAAAAAACCTTTATTTAGTTGAAACGAAATCAGGTAAATATCGCATTAAAACATTTGACCTCAGCAGTCAAACGTTAACGAATGATACGGAGCTGGATTTAGCCGTTAATAAAAAGGAACATTTCGCTGCCATTAAGAACGGGCGTGTGTACCTCCTATTAGGCAACGAAGTGGATCAAGACTCTTTAACTTACAAGCCTGTCCAACTTCTAATTGCCGATTTAACGACTGGAAAGACTTTATATAAAGGTGAAACAGTCATAAATAAAAAGAACAGCAAAAGTTTTGGACTTTTTATCAATGACTTGGAAGTAAAGTAAATACCTACTATCTATAAAAGCTTTAAATGAAAAAGGGATATCCCCCAATGGGATATCCCTTTTTTTTATCATTTAAATGGAAGCCAGGTTCGTTCTGGCTGCACGTTCCTTCTTGCCGTGCAAGAAGTAGTAAAGGACGGAGGTTGCGATGACCACAATGCCCAGGATGACATAAAGTGTGCTGTAACCTGTTAATGGAATGATGAATCCCAGAATATAAGGGCCGAATCCAAGTCCTGCATCAAGCATGATAAAGAAGGTGGATGTTGCCATCCCCATTCGGTGAGGCGGTGTCAGTTTAACGGCAATCGCCTGCGAGCTTGATTGCATATTACCGAATCCGAGGCCAATGAGGAAACCAGCTGCCAGTAAAGTGAAACTATTTGTTGTCATACTTAGAAGCAGCAAGCCGACTCCGAAAATAATGAAAGCCGGATACATAATGAAATTCGATCCTTTCCGGTCCATCAATGGTCCTGAAAAAGGACGTGATAACAATACGGCTACTGCGTAAACGACAAAGAAGAAGCTTGCCGTATTGACCAGATCAATTTCAATGGCATAAAAACTGATGAAAGAGAGGACACTGGAATAACAGAATGCCAATAATAGAGTGATGATTGAGATGGGCAGTGCCTTAGGTTCGATGAAATTGGAAAGCTTGAATCCTTTGCTTTCCGTAACTTTAGCCGTCACTTTCAATGCCGGGACATACAGGAAGAATGCTGTAATCAGGGAGATCACCCCTAAAGCCAGGCAGAAACTGAAAATCACTTGGAAGCTTGTATGTTGAGCCATATACAGACCGATGAAAGGACCGATTGCCGTCGCAAGTGTCGCACTCATGCTGTAATAGCCGATGCCTTCTCCCTTTCGAGTTGCCGGGATGATCTGGGCGACGATCGTTCCTGTCGCAGTACTCGCCATCCCCATCGCCATCCCATGGATCAGGCGGTTAACAAGCAGGAAGCCAATTCCAAGGTCCACAAAATATAGAAGTGTTGTCAAAGTGAAAAAGATCAAACCGATGAATAATGTTTTCTTGCGGCCAATTGAATCAATGAAACGGCCAATGAACAGACGTCCGATTAACGTCCCGATAATAAAAATACCCGATATGAGTCCGGCTTCGCTTGTAGAAGCATCCAATTCATTAACAGCATAGATGGCAAGTGTGACCATCAGTAAATAAAAGATTAATGTTATGAAAAAATTGATGGACGAAACGATGACAAAGTCCTTCGTCCACAGTCTGGCTCTGGATTGTTCCATTTTATTATCTCCTTACTTTATAATATTATTTCTTATTTCGCCCATGATACGTATGGCTGCAAGTTGTTCCTCTTCCGTGATTCCTTTCAAGATATCCTGTTCGTATTGATCGATTGTCACGCGGACTTCGCTGTATATCTTTTTGCCAAGCTCCGTAAGCCGCATTCTTTTCTCGCGTTTATCTTTGCTGGGCACATGCTCGACATACCCCAGTTCTTCCAAGCGGGCAATGGTCCTCGTAATCGTTGGTTTTTCCACACTTTGATAATTGGCAAGCTCTACAAGCGTTGCCGAATCATAATTGAATAAGAAATGTAAAATGGACCATTGCGCCCTGTGTAAATCATGCTTACCCAGCTGGATATTAAGATTATTTTCAAACGGACGGTACAGCAGCAAAAATTGCTGAAAGAACTTTTGGTAAGTCTCTATCAGAAACACCCCTTATACATAATATATAGTTACCCTTAGTAATTGTTACCCTCGGTAACTATAATAACAAAACAAATCCATTCTGTCCACTCGGATTTGAAGTGTTTAAAAGAACCAACCCCTCATGAGTAACGCCCATTTACGAGTAAAGCGCCGAAATTCACGAGTAAAAGGCCGAAATTCACGAGTAAAATAGCAGAATTCACGAGTAAAAGGCCGAAATTTACGAGTAAAACGTCTAAACTCACGAGTAACGCGCCAAATCCACGAGTGAAAGCCTCAAACTCACGAGTAAAACACCAAAAAGCGATCATAAAGGTAGATGACAGGTGCTAAAGGGATTTCATCATCATATTGAGCTGCTTGTTTCAAATTTAAAGAGGACCATTGTTTTGGGGCTGTTTTTAGGACGAGATGTGCTCTGTGCTATTTCAAGAGAGGGGAAGCGGGAAGAGTTGGAGATTGGGTGAGATGTACATGTTTTTGTACAAGCTTGAAACAAGGTTTCTTGACTAAGGGGAAGAGGAGTTCCACCCTTTATGCCGCTAAGCATCCATTTGCCGGTATCCTCTATATTTCGGAGATCGGATGAAGGTCGAGCTCGTGGCCCCTTAATCATCATACATAATAGTTGGCATAGCTATATTGGCCGTTATGTCCATCTTTACCTTTCTCGGGCTGTTCGTGTTCTGGGCCAAGTGAAAAGGCATCGATCAATATGAATGCACCGAAAACTTGGGTCCAGCTGCCTAGTAAAAGAATTTGTTCTCCCATTCGTTGTTTTTCATTTAAAATGAAAATATTTCCAATAGATTCCAAAAAAGAACCTGCTGCAATGAGGCCATTTCCCTTAATCTCAAAAGAGCGTGAAATAGACTCCTCCGTCAGTGATGCCCCGAATGCTTCAAAAGCGGCACCTAGCCCTTGGACTCCACTGCCGATTGCATCGGTTCTGGTGCCCTCCTCCTCTGAACCACTCAACTGCATATCTATTCCAACTGCATTTGCAGTATTGCCAATAGCCTCAAGCCAAGCACCGAATATGAAATAGGTTTCCACACTTTCATTTTCCGGGTTCAGCATTTTTGAACGGCCGATTGCCTGCAGCGAATTTCCAACGGCTTCAATGCCATTCCCTTTGAGGACCAGATCTTTTCCGAGGTTAGTGCCCGTTAAAGTTTGCCGGGTTTGCCCGATTGCACCTACAAGTGTGCCGATGCCAAGTAACCATGCTCCTGAAATAAGGAGGTCATCTCTATGAGTGATCATATCTCAAACGCTCCTTAAAAGTGGTTAGATTATATTATTCAGGAAACAGTGTTTGTTTACTTATTGCTTTAACCGGCATTTTTAAATATAAACCATTTTTTGGTATAATGGCAGCTGGAGGAGATGAGATTGACTTTTAACAATTTATTGCAAATGATTATCGCTGCACTTTTCTTTATGGGTTTTACGTTCTGTACCTGGTATGAAGGCAGCGAAATTCTGGATAGGCCTTTGGAATGGAAGTATTCCACGCATTTCACAAAAGTAGATGATGATCAGGCGTTGGATGCAAATGATATTTCGAATTTCGACCATTTCGTGTATGCCGCAAAATTCAAACCGTTATTTCCATTTTTTATGGTCCTTGCCGCATCTTACTTAATCATACTTACGGGATATATCCTATTTAAAAGAAGTATTAAAAAAATGGCGCTATTCTTGTTGGGATTGGGTGTCCTTTTTCTGCTTTCAACTGGTTTTGTATCCAATTCCCCGACTGTTGGAGGTAATATCTTTACAGCATTTTTTCTGATAGGCGGAATGATAGCCATAATAGGTGCAGCTCTATATTATTTCCGGATGCCAACAGGATTACATACTGAAGTTTAAAGTTACAAGGCTGCCGATGAGGCAGCTTTTTTTTTGCTAATGTTGATGGAAGATGACACAAAATAACGAAAAATAATAGTCATTTTCGCGAAATTCTTAGATTGAACTTCACTGAAATATAGCTTATATTTAAGTCGAATTAGAGTAGACCGGTTGCTATTACCAGCTGTGGGCCCATATCGGTTTAAACCTTTAAAAAATAAATCATACCGTTTCCGGTAAAGAAGTGTGATGCAGTTGGAAAAAAATTATCCAGTGATTGAAGAATAAAGTGAAAAGGTGATAATATGTCAGGCAAAATCAGAATTGAACAGCCAAAGATCCCTCAAGACTTAACTCAAGCGAACTTTCAGGAAATATATTATCAAGATGAGCCTTATCTTGAGTCCTGTATTATAACCAATTGTACGATCGATAGAGAAAAGATGGACAAAATCGTATTATCACAGGTTGTTTTTAAAAATGTGACATTCAGCGATGTATCGTTCAGGAATATCGAGTTGACGGATGTCACTTTTGACCATTGCGATTTGACGAATGCCGATTTCATGGGCGGCTCGATTCATCGGGTGGAATTCAAAGAGTCCAAACTATTAGGCATTAACCTGTCTGACGCGAGTTTAGGGAATGTCTACTTTGAGAATTGTAACTTGAATTTAAGTGCTTTTGGTTATTCCAGTTTAAAGCAAGTGAAGTTCGATCATTGCTCATTGGAAAGTGCTGATTTTTATGAGTGTAAATTCATCAAAGTGAAGTTCGAAACATGTAGATTAAATGAAGTGAACTTTTCCCGGACACCGCTCAAAGGAATCGATATTAGCAGTTCTACATTTCAAAGGCTTACCGTATCCCTGGAAGATTTAAATGGATGCGAAGTTTCCCCGGACCAAGCGATAGGCTTTGCAGCCATGCTGGGCCTGAAAATTAAAGAGTGAATCTTTTAAGGTGAAAAAATGACTCAATGGACCTGAAACGAGGGACCACCGAATTTGGTGGTCCTTTTTTGAGTTGGCTTATCGCTAATTGTTGGCGATTTGTAGCGAAAATGGGTAGCGTGTATATGAATATATGATTTTGAAAAGTACGGAATGTTTGCATAAATTCAGGATTACTTTACAATATTTGTTAGTTGGAAGGGGGATTGAACGTTGATTATCAATAAGGTCACTTTGTATAGTCATGCATGGGATGAAATGCGGAATTTTTATGTTGATGTGTTAGGATTTGAGTTACTATCGCAAACTGATGATGTTTTTGAAATTAAGGCAGGGGAAAGTGTGCTAGAAATCAAAAAATATCATCACAAAGAAAAGCCTTTTTACCATTTTGCCATGAACATACCGACCAATTTATTTACTTCGGCAAAAGCTTGGGCGAAATCAAAAGTGGAATTGACTAGAGAAGATGGGGATGACGAAGTTTATTTCAGCTTTTCTGATGCGCATGCTTTTTATTTTTTAGACCCTTCAGGCAACATTGTCGAGTTCATATCGAGATATTCCGTATCACCCAAATCCGAGGCTAAGTATTTTTCAGCTCAAAACGTCCTGTGCATCAGTGAAATAAACATTACGACAGATGAAGTCAGGGATTTGGGAAATAAGTTGATCAGTAATGGTGTACCTGTAAGGAATGGTGAAGCGATAAGTGATAATGGATTAAATTTCATGGGGGAACATGAAGCAGGTTCGTTTTTACTTTTAGGTCCAAGGAAACGGCGGTGGATTTTTTCGAATAAAGAGTCGGAAATCTTTCCGCTTTCGATAGTCATAAATCAGCAACTGGATATTTCAATGGATGGCAAAGGATTTATGGAATTAAAACCAGTCAAGCATAATCAGCCAAATAGTGGAAAGAATTGCTGTTAAGATAACGGAGGTTAGGCATTACCCCTATATATCTTTGGCTCATTAAGTTTAACTATAGCATTGAACGAGACTTTAAAATAACATGTATCAAATGTTTCCCCACTTTTAGCCTCAGAAATATGATTTAGGAACAGCACATAGAATAGTATAGAAATACTGCGGCTAATGCTGGACATGGAGGGGATGTATTTATATGAGTACCAGAATAATCCGGCAGCTGATAAGGTCAAGGCAACAGGAATTAGTCGAACTTGCTGCTTCATTTATTCGAATTCCATCTGAAAACCCATCGCCCGAGTTTAAGAAGCGGTCAGCAGAAATGGGACGCCATATTAGCCGATACCTAGCAGCAAAAGGGTTCTTGATTACCGAGCACCGCCGTAGCGAAAATGCGTTGGTTACCGTGGTCTGTGATGCTCCCTTAACCAGGGTACCTGGTCCACGGCTTCTATTTTGTGGACATACAGATGTCGTACCTGCTGGCGATTGTTCACATTGGACCTTCGATCCTTTCTCAGGAGAAATCAGAGCGGGTATGCTTTTGGGTAGGGGAGCCTCCGATATGAAAGGAGGCTTGGCATCACTGGTTTTTGTGGCTGGACTACTTCAGGAGTTCGCCCCCGCTCTTAATTTGAAAGGTAGCCTAGGAGTTATTGCCTCTCCGGATGAAGAGACTGGCGGCATTGAGGTGGCCTCGCTCCTGGAACAAGGATTGATTAAGGGTGATGCTTGTCTGATTGGTGAACCAACGGACCCCCACCATCCGAATGCCGGCGAAAAGGGCAAGGCATGGATGCAGGTGATCATACCAGGTCAGGCAGATCATGGCAGCCTACAACCGCTTTATGGAATCTCCGCCATACGAAGAGGGGCAGCCGCGGTCGAAGCACTAACCAAGCTATGGGAGCTCAAGGCGACGCCTCCGGCAGAGCCTTGTCAACTTTTGTACAATACTGAGTGGCTCCTCTCCCAGTATCCAGGAAATCCCTTATTGTCACAGTTACTTTATCGTCCCTCTTACAATCCAGGTGTAACCCAGGGCGGAACAAATGTGAATGTCGTCGCAGACAAGTGTATCATTAAAGTGGATACCCGGGTTCCATTCGGTATGAAGTCCGAGTTTGTACTTGATGTCGCAAGGAATCTTGTTAGTGCTGTAGCGCCAGGTGCGGTTGTAGAGCCTATAGTACCCTGTACTAACCCGAACTGGACCTTAGAGAATCGTCCAATTGTAAGGGCCATAGAACTGGGAATTCAACGTGTCCTTGGAATGGAGGAACCCGTCTTCAGCTTACTTTTGCTTGGTTCAAGTGATGCCAGTCACTTCCGGCGCCATGGCATTGACACCGTCCTTTATGGTCCTGGGCAGGAACAAACTATCCATGGGTACGATGAGCGGGTTTCAGTGGAGAACTTAGTGGAATCTGCCGAGATATATGCAGAGACGGCAGTCAAGTATCTTAGGTCTTTTTAAATCTATTTTCATTAAACTTTATGCAGGGTATACTGCACGTGCTACTGCTAATGTTCTCTTTCAAGGTGTATTTGGTGGTGGTTATGGGTGGGGATATTTTATATACTCGATGGTATTAATTCTTTAGCTAAACTAAATATTTATAGTGTGTTTTGATCAAGCTTTAAATTTACATGAAGACCAAAAGCTAAAAAAAGCTTTGGAGCAGAAAAACCGCTTCAGGCTTTTTTCAGTTTTGTGGCCAAAGAGGTTCCTAAGTGACACCCCTAACCATGAGGAGCGGACGGATCGAAAAAAGTGCGTTAACGAATGAAAAAACTTAAACAAGACCTGGTTGTACTGCCAAGCCATTTTTTCGGAGAAGAAGCGTTGGTGAAAATAGAAGAAACCGGTACGGATGAGCAAAAAAGGATGGCAAAACTTCTATTTGAGGGGACTATGGAAAAACAGCAAATGGCTGAATTCAGTATAGTCATGGAACAGCTCTATTTTTATTCATCAAGGGGAAAAGTAAGGAACTGAAGCGGAAAAAGAGATAATGCGAGAGAAGAAATCGAATTTTAATTTGAAAGCGGCTAATGTAGGGGCCAAATTTTTAAAAACATTTAACTTAGTGGACCAGCTAAATCAAATAACGTGTCCAACATTAGTGGCAGGAGGCCGTAACGAATGGATCACTCCAGTAGAGGCATCCATTCTCATCGCCGAAAAGATTCCTGACAGTGAATTGATTATTTTTGAAAAATACTGTCATTATCTTTTCATTGATGAAAATAGGGAGTCCATTTCAAGGATTTCCTCTTTCATAAAAGAGAGAATAGGACTCCAAGAAAATGCGGCTTTGCCTAAGTTACATTAAGCGGCAAGAGTTAGATGGATCCAGGATAAACCGTTTGTGCTGTAAAGGAATTAATTATATATTAATCCTTGAGTACATTAATTCTTGGATTAAAGTATGATGAAAAGAAAGCCCGGAGGAGACGATCATGAAAAATATCAATACTGAACAAGAATACCGTGAACAAATCAATCAAGAGGGACTGACGGTCGGGATTTTTACGACGACATGGTGTCCGGACTGCAAACGTTTAGACATGTTCATCGATGAAATCACTCAAGAACATCAAGACAAACAGTGGTTTACAATCGATCGTGACGAGTTCCCTGAGATTTCTGACGAGCAAACGGTAATGGGAATTCCATCACTATTAGTATTTAAGAATGGGGAAAAGGTTGCACATCTGCACAGTGCAAATGCTAAAACTCCGGAAGCGGTCAATGAATTTCTAAATGACCTATAAAAAACCTTGAAAGGTGAACCCCGCATGACGCTGTCATAAGGGGTTCACCTTTTTTTAGAAATTTTTCTAGAATTAACTTGATTTCTAAGATGAAACGGGTTTTAATTATAGATACCGAATATCCATTATGGACATCGAACATCCACATACATACTGAAAGAGGTGAACTGATTTGCAATTAACAAAAGGGGTCGAGCAAGCTATATGCATCATTGTTATCCTGTCTACCCAGGATAAAAGTGTACCGCTTTCGTCTAATGAGATCAGCAGGCGATTGGAGGTTTCTCCTTCTTATTTGAAAAAAATCATAAGGAAATTGGTCGTTAAGCAGATAATCACTTCCGTTCCTGGTAATAATGGCGGCCTTACTCTTGCCAAAAGTGTAGATAAGATTAAAAACCTTGAAATTATTGAGGCGATGGAAGGCCCCATTTCGATGTTTCCGGATACGGGACTTATAGAAAAAGCGTTTAAAGATGGAGAGTATGCAGAGAAGGGGATGGACGTCCTTCGTCGGATGTTTTCCCGGGCGGATCAACTTTTGATAGAGTTCTTTTCCAGCCAAACAGTGGCAGATTTGCTGAAAGAAAGCTTTAGCACCACGGACATACCGACTCTTAATTGGAATTCAACGTCATTGAGTGATGTACTGCGTGAAAAGAAAGGTGAAAAGAAGTGAACATGCTTAAACAAGAATGGAAGCTTTTCCTTACAAATCGAAAACTGGTCGGTGTCGCAATCGTTTTACTGTTCGTCCCGATTATTTATGGGGGGTTATTTCTTAGTTCCGCTTGGAATCCATACGGAAATACAGGCAAATTGCCTGTTGCAGTCGTGAATAAGGATGTGAAGGCGGAATATGAGGGTAAAACCTTAACAGTTGGTAATGAGTTAATCGAGCAATTAAAGGACAATGATGATTTAGAATGGCATTTCGTAACGGAAAAAGCGGCGAAAAAGGGATTTGATGATGGTACATATTATATGGTCGTTACCATTCCGGAGGACTTTTCGAAAAATGCTGCAACCGTCATGGATGATAAGCCAAAAAAAATGAATTTGACGTATGACGTGAATCCTGGACGCAGTTTCGTTTCTGAAACGGTCGGAAAACAGGCAACGAATAATTTGAAAACGGAAATTGCCGAAAGTGTCACAAAAGAATATGCGGAAGCGATTTTCTCCCAGCTGGATGAAATCGGAGATGGATTCAATGATGCAGCAGATGGGGCATCAAAACTGGATGACGGCGCAAAAGAACTGCATGATGGAAACAAAGAAGTGACGGAAAATCTGAATAAATTAGCTTCCAGCACATTAACTTTTAAAGATGGAGCGAATAAACTTCAAATTGGCGTCGGCGAGTTTTTGGAAGGAGCCAACAAGCTGGAAAGTGGTGCGTCGGAATTAAATAAGGGAATTTCACAATATACTTCCGGTGTCGGTCAGTTGGAAAAGGGTGCGGACGAACTCGCATCAGGCACAGGGGAATTAACTAATAATAGTGAAGCACTTATACAAGGTTCTTCCCAACTTTCCACTGGGCTGGCCAAAGTGGTTCCAGGAGCGCAAACATTAAATACGGGATTGGCACAAGCGCAAACAGGCAGTGCGAATTTGAATGATGGGTTGAATCAATTATCACAAAATGCAAGCCAGCTTACGGACCAATCGACAGGAATTCCAAAATTGGCAGCAGGTCAGCAAAGTTTAAATGAGGGAATCAATAAACTGGCAGAAGGAAGTCAAGCGTTAAATGACGGCCTGAAAAAAATGGATGGCCAATTGCCCGCAGAAGAACAGCTGAGTCAACTTAAGCAAGGACTGACAAGCATTCAAAGCGGTGTAAATCAATTGCAAGAAGCGGTTCCTGCAGGGAGCAGCACGTCCGGTACCGTATCTGGCATTACTGAAGACCTCAATAACAGTCAAGCGGCCTTAACGGAACTTCAATCAACCATTGCGAATAATGGTCAGAGCACGATCAATGCCGTTCAAAACACGGAAGCATACAAAAGCATGACAAGTGAACAACAATCCGAATTAATCGGAGCCATTCAAAATGAACTTCAAAACCAGGCGGAAGCACAAAAACAAATTGCATCGACTCTTGCTGCAAGTGTATCCGACTTATCAACGCAATTAAAGGATAAAGTAATGCCTGTATTGAATGGATTAGGCCAGCTTCCAGAACAAGTGGCCAATTTAAATAATGCGGTCAATAAAGTCAATCCAAGCGCCGTTTCAGCGTTAAACGGCTATACAGCAATTAGGAACGCACTGGAAGAACAATTGATTCCTGGTGCAACCCAATTAAATGGCGGCTTGAATGAGGCTGTTGATGGCAGCAATCAATTAACGGCGGCAACACAAAGTTTAAATGAAAAGACACCAGAATTAGTGAAGGGGATCAACCAGTTAGCACAAGGCGGTTCCTCGTTGAATAATGGCCTTTCAAAACTAACTGAGGGGTCTGGTCAGTTGGTTGATGGAGTTTCACAACTTCAAGCAGGGTCAACCTCCTTTGGGAATGGCCTTGAGAAGTATGCGTTTGGTGTTAGCCAAGTTGGCGAAGGGGCAAGCAAACTTGCTAGTGGGGCCAATGAACTGAATGCCAACTCAGCTGCCTTGAACGATGGCTCATCAGCACTTGTTAAGGGCACTGAACAGTTGGCAAGCAATCTGCCTACTTTAAGCAATGGAGTCATCCAGCTTGCCGATGGGGCAGGTAAGATCAATGAAGGTTCATCAGCACTTGCTGAAGGTTCCGGTAAATTGGGTGATGGCATATCCTCACTTAAAGATGGAACGGTCGAGCTTTCCGAAAAACTCGGTGATGGAGCAGAAGAAATAAGTGAAAACAAAACAACCGATGATAATTACAGCATGATTGCTGAACCGACACAGGTTAAAGAACAAAAAAGCAGTGACGTGCCGAATTATGGTCATGCACTGGCTCCTTATGTATTGTCTCTTGGCTTATTTGTAGGAGCTATTGCCTTCAATATGGGATTCCCGACAGGCTTGCCTTCCACAAGGCCTACTTCAGGAGTGGCATGGTGGTTCAGTAAATTTACGGTCCTGTTTATCCAAGCGACGCTTTCAGCATTAGTGTTGGATGCGATCATGATTTGGGGAATGGATTTACAGGTCGAGAACATGGGGCAATTCATTGGGGTTTCCATACTGACTTCCCTTACCTTCATGTTCATCGTCACCTTCTTGACCGTAGGATTCGGAAATCCGGGTCGTTTAGTAGCGATGATATTCCTTGTATTACAGCTAGGTGCAAGCGGAGGAATGTTCCCTGTGGAACTGACCAATAACTTCTTCAGTCATGTTCACCCGTTCATACCAATGACATACTCTGTCATGGGCTTCCGTCAGGCGATGAGTACGAGCCTTGGAGCGGATGCATTGACAACGAGTATAGTGTTCCTTACTGGATGCATCATTGTCTTCAATCTACTACTATTGCTAACGATGGTCATCAGGAAGCGCAAAGAACACAATGTGGAGATGGATGCATAAACTAATGAAGAAAACCCCCGGCGCATTGCACCGGGGGTTTTCTCCATTATGATGGTTCATCCGTGTCCTTTTCTTTATCGATGACTTTCAATCCATTTTCCCCTGAATTTTCAATCACATGTTTAAGGATGGATAATTTGTTATCCCAGAATTGATCGTAAAAAGAAAGCCACTGTTTCAATTCCGCTAAAGGTTCTGGCTGAAGCCGAAAGCGTTTCTCTCTGCCTACCTTCCGGCCACTGACCAATTCAGCTTCAGAAAGGATATGAAGATGCTTGGCAATCGCTGTACGGCTCATGGAAAAGTGAGAAGTGATTTCTGAAATGGGTAAATCCCCTTCAGCAAGCAATTGCAGGACCTTTCGGCGGGTTGGGTCGGCGATAGCCTGAAATACATCATGCTTTTCTGCTGCAGACACTTAGCCCTCAACAACCTTTTTAAGTTTTGCATGAACGATCTGTTCCCAGCCATGATCCATTCTATCGCGAATCACTGAGCTTTTTTCATTCGGTTTCGGAAGAATCGTTTCAGGCTCTTTCCAACCACCATGAATAAGGGTGAACTCCGTTTTGCCGTCCAGTTCTTTTAAAATGAAGGAAATGAACCAACCGTCCGTATCCCAACTGAATGAAAGGCGATGAGGAGCATCTAACTCCGTTACCTTACAAGGAGATGGACCAAAAGGTGATTGCACATGGAACTCATGTCCCACTTTCGGTTGAAAATCATTTGGCATGAACCATGAAGCTATGCCCGCTGCAGTCGAAACTGTATCCCAAACTTGTTGGATGGGGGCTTCAAGAATGACCGTCTTCTTGATATCCTGTAGTGTATGTTGATTTTCCATACTGATTCTCCTTTTTAACTGAAAATATGAAACCAATTGGTTTTGCTTTGTTGATTATATAAAACCTTTTGGTTTCATGTCAATGATTTGTTTCAAGCGATTCCATTTTATTCATTGCAGGATGCTTATTTACCCAACTCTTCAATTTGTTTTGCCAATCCTGTTATATTATCGATTGATTTCATTATCTCTGAATCTTCCAATGCCTTAGGGTCAATTTGACCATTTTCAATATTATTCAGATATAATTCAATTCCATCTGAAAGCTGTTGATTCGAGCTGACGATCTTTTCATGGATGCCTTCAGCGATTTGGGGTGGTTCCGTTGCATTGTATTCTTCAATCTCCGTTTTCATCAATTCCAGTTCTTTTTCAAGATTTGCTCTTGCTTCGGCATTCGTGACGGCGTCCTGTGACAACGCAGGCACCTCATTGGCAAATTCCTTAACGGTACTTATATACTCCGTCGCATTATCTGCATACTCCAATGATGAATTGACTTCTTCTAAAGCTGAGCATCCGCTTAATGTAAGGATGGACAGTAGAGCAATGGTCATTATTTTTTTCATATATGCCTCCAATGTGATTTTTTATAGTAAGGATCAAATGGGCAGAAATCTCTTTTTATAAATCGCTGCAATGGAATTCAGTATGAAGCTGGGGATCTTCTTCGGAAAAAATGACTTCGAATAGAAAAGGTGAAAAGCACTTTTCAAGTCGTGCCACTGATTGCAGGATTTCACTTGCTTAAACCTTGCAACATCAATGATCTTCACCTTTTTTTCGGAAGTGATGAAGATGTTTCGTAAATGGATATCCGAAGGGTTCAATCCCTCTTTCCTTGCCAATTGCAGGGCATGGTCTATCTCAGCAATGTTTTCTTCCGTTATTGGGATTCCCAATGTTAAACATTCAAAAAGAGTGTTGCCTTCAATGTGATCTATAACCAGGTAATTTACCCCCGCATCATATAGGGTTGGATAGTATTCGATGAATTGGACGGTTTTGTATATTTCAGCTTCAACTTTAGCTGTGTGAGTATGATCCGGGAAAAACACTTTTAGTGCCTTATTGGTGGAATGTATTTTGAATACATATGCGCTTCGGCCTTTTCCGATAAGTGATAAAGATGGGTCGGCATCAAGCAATATATGCTTTTTATCATCGGAAATCTTAACGCTTTGAGCTAATTCATTATAGTTCTGCATACTTTTCACCTCTATTTTGCAATTTTTCGAATCAAAAAAGACGGTATAACCGATTATTGGTTATACCGTCTTTTAAAAATTAAAAGACCTCACCAAATAATCGGCAAGGTCTTGCAAACAACTAAAATCAGTTGCCAATAAAGCCGAGGATTCAATCCTGTACTGACGACTTTATTGTATAGCTACTCCCCTTAACAGAAGGATTCTTATAAGTTATATACAGTAATTATATAGGTTATTGCCTCGATCCGTCAAATACTAAGGATCGTGTGCTCACCCTTTATGTATATTCAGTAAATGCAGAAAGATGCTCGTCTCATAAGCATTAATTTGAGTGGTGAGAAATTATATTAATATACATTATATTCATCATTTGCTTGCCGGGTAAGCTTCGTTGCAAATGTTTCTATTTCGTTACTTAAATGTCTATTATTTTACTATTATGTTACAACCTCCTTTGTCTCCCTATAGATCTAAAGGAATATGATATATTTTAAATGAATGAGCACATATACCTATATTATTACACTGATTTTATCCGATATTTAAATAAATGTTTAAAATATAATTCTTTAGTAGGGAGAATGAGATGAAGAAATTAATTATACCAACTTTCTGTTTTGCAGTGTTGTCTACAGTTGCTTTCGAAGAAAAAATATCTGCAGCTCCACTACATGCGGAAAAGGCCAGTATTGAGGACGTCATGTTCGTACATGTAAGTTCCGGTTCGCTCAATATGAGAAAAAACGGGGCAGAGGATGCAAGAATAGTTGCAAAGCTGGCAAATGGCACACAGGTAACGGTGTATTCGGAGTCAAAAGGCTGGGCGAAGATCAAAGCCAATGGAAAAGATGGATATGTCAGTACCAAGTATTTATCGGCAACGAAGCCAGGGAGTTTAACGAAAACTTCAGTAACGATTAAAACGACAACAAAATATGTGAATGTGAGCACAGGTTCACTGAATATGCGAAAAAGCGGCAGTGATAGTGCCGGCATAGCCGCGAAGCTGACTAGGGGCACACAGGTAACGGTGTATTCGGAATCCAAAGGTTGGGCGAAAGTCAAAGCCAATGGAAAAGAAGGATATGTCAGTACCAAGTATCTATCGGCAACGAAGCCTGAAGCTGTAAAAAAAGCTGAGGCGACCGTTAAAACGACTACGAAATATGTGAATGTCAGCACGGGCTCCCTCAATATGCGAAAAAGCGGCAGTGGTAGTGCAAGCATAGTCGCAATCCTTTCAAAAGGAACGAAAGTGACGGTGTATTCGGAGTCCAAAGGCTGGGCGAAAATCAAAGCCAATGGAAAAGAAGGATATGTCAGTACCAAGTATCTATCGGCAACGAAGCCAGGAACGGTAACCAAAGCTGCGGTAACGGTTAAAACGACAACGAAATACGTGAATGTCAGCACGGGCTCCCTCAATATGCGAAAAAGTGGAAAAGCTACCGCAAGCATAGTCGCAATCCTTTCAAAAGGAACGAAAGTGACGGTGTATTCGGAATCCAATGGCTGGGCGAAAGTCAAAGCCAATGGGATGGACGGGTATGTCAGCACCAAATATCTATCGACGGCAAAGCCAGGATCGGGATCTACTGCAGTAATGCCTGAAAAAACGACGACGAAATATGTAAACGTAAGCTCTGGAACGCTCAATATGAGAAAAAGCGGGTCGGAAAGCGCGAGCATAGTCGCGAAGCTTTCAAAAGGAACGAAAGTGACGGTGTATTCGGAGTCCAATGGCTGGGCGAAAATCAAAGCCAATGGAAAAGACGGCCATGTCAGTGCCAAATATCTATCGACAACAAAGCCAGGAACGGGATCAACGGCAGTAACGCCAGAAAAAACGACGACGAAATATGTAAACGTAAGCTCTGGAACGCTCAA
>NZ_JBHZPG010000040.1:0-44963 GCF_042788005.1 Peribacillus sp. YIM B13472 | reverse complement strand
ATATATCTCTAACTTCGGAGATAAAACAGTAGAATACGTCGATATATCTCTAATATTCGGAGATAAAACAGTAGAATGTGTCGATATATCTCTAAATCCGGAGATAAACCTATATATTACGTCGATATATCACTAAATTCGGAGATAAACCTATATATTACGTCGATATATCTCTAATATTCGGAGATAAAACAGTAGAATGTGTCGATATATTTCTATATTCAGAGATAAATTGCATTTCCAGCCCAAACACCTTGAGTCCATATATCATAACGTATTACATTCAATCTTATAGAGGTGAATGATCATGTATATGTACCCAACGTATCATTATGAAGATCCAATTTTTCTTGAACGGCAGTTTCCCGGCATACCTGGTTTACCTCAATTTCCAGGTCAACCAGGACCACCGCCGAGTTCGCAAGCACCAACAGCTCCCCCGCCAGCGTTTATCCCCCAACAGCAAACGGCTTCAACATTTGCCGTAGATCCAGGTGCCATTTCGTTTTGCATGTTCAGGAATACTTTTATATGGCTAAACAATGGTGCGCGTTTCTGGTATTACCCCATTTTCGTCGGTCCGCGTTCTGTTGCCGGCTTCAGGTGGAATGGCAGGTTCTGGACGATTTTTGGTATTGATACAAGACAAATCAATTCATTTAGCTGTTTTTGAAAAAATGCTCAAAGGAGATGTTTCCTTTGAGCATTTTATGTTTCCGATTGTTTTGCTTTCTTCCAATACGAAAAGGTATGGTAGGAAATGCCTATCGTTGCTCGACCCCCTAAAGCGGTCAACACTCCGACTAGGGAAAGGAGATTCAGTGTGTAAAACAGCTGCGCCTTGATCCTCACATCATGATCGGCGTGACCATCTTTCTTAAATAGGACACTGAGAAATAAACCGATCATAACTCCAAGAAATACCTCGGGTGAAATTTATGAGATTGAAAACTGACTGGAAAAAAATCATTAATAAGCAAAAGGGTGATGATGATCATATAAGTCATTTGAAAAGGATTCAAGAAATTCATTTCGCACTCCCTTTTTTTTTTGATAAATTACCCCTTATTTTGTTATTTAAATCCTTTCATTTTTCAATGTGGCGAAATAAACGGCCAACAATGTTCAATATTTAATAGAAATGGTAAAATCATTATGCTCCTATAAAATTTAGTGAATGAAAATGAAAATAGAGGATGCTGTTGAATTATGAGGAAAGTATCGCTGGAAACCAAGATTCTCGGGTTAGTCTTATCGTTGAGCCTGTTTTTGATTATTTTATTGACGACTACTTTTTCCTATATGGAAGGAAGGCAAATAGCGAAGGATAAAGGTCATTTGGCGTTGGAACTTTCAAAGACGATTAGCTTCATGCCTACAGTTATAGAAGCCTTTGAAACGGATGATCCCGCTGGCACAATTCAGCCGATTGCCGAAAAGATCCGCAGGGAAACAGGGGCTGAGTTCATCGTTGTCGGGAATAAAGAGGGAATTCGCTATTCCCATCCGCTTGCTTCCGAAATTGGGAAGAGGATGGAAGGCGGGGATAATGCCAGAGCCATTCAGGAAGGTGAATATTATGTCTCCGAAGCGGCAGGATCACTCGGTCTTTCCATTCGGGGGAAGTCACCGGTATTCGATGCTGATGGAAGAATAATTGGAATCGTCTCCGTCGGTTTTTTAGTCGACGATGTCCGCGCCCAAATTTTCAAGGACTTGTCCAAAGAGATGATTGTATCTTTAGTGGCCATCATGATATCGATCATTGGCAGTTATATGCTGGCAAGGAGCATACGTAAAGATACATTGGGGCTGGAACCATTTGAAATCGCCAATTTATATAAAGAAAAAAATGCAGTGCTTCAATCGGTGAAAGAAGGGATTCTGGCCATTGACCAAAATGGGTTGATTACCTCGATGAATCAGCCGGCAAAAAAATTGCTGGATATTCAAGAGTCCGTTCGCCATTTGAATGTGGATGGCCTATTTCCTACGAAATATTTATTCGAAGTGCTGAAGTCCGGTGAACCGCAGGTGGATAAGGAGATTTCATGGAAAGACAAATCCGTTATCGTCAATTGTACGCCAATCTTCGATAGTGAAGGGGTAAGCGGTGTTGTCGCTTCGTTCCGTGATCGAACGGAAATTGAGGAAATGGTCAACACATTATCGGAAGTGAAGATGCATTCAGAGGATTTAAGGGCACAAACCCATGAGTTCACCAATAAACTATATGTCCTTTCAGGTTTGATACAATTAGGCGAATATGATGAAGCAATAGATATGATTCAAAGCGAAACATCCGAATTGCATTCCCTGAACCGTGTCGTGTTCGAACAGATAAAGGATACAAAGGTACAAGCCCTTTTACTTGGAAAGATAGGAAAAGCATCTGAGAAGAAGATCTTCTTTGAAATAGACGCACAAAGTTACCTAGAGAAACTGCCGGATCATATAAAATTATCACAACTAACATTGATTCTAGGCAACATTATCGATAATGCACTTGAAGCGGTTTCAAGCATGGAAGAGCCGCTCGTGAAATTTTTCGCCACGGATATCGGAAATGATATGGTATTTGAAGTGAGTGATAACGGAAAAGGAATACCTGAGGATGCCATCGCCCATATTTTCGATCGGGGTTTCACTTCGAAAAACAGCGGAAGTCCGAGTGGTTATGGACTTTCGAATGCTGATCATGTCGTTAAAGAGCTGGGCGGCATCATCGAAGTTTACAGCGAGGATGGAAACACCATATTCACCGTGTATCTTCCTAAAAAACAGTGAGGAGGGAAAAAATGCTGAAGATAAGAGCAGTCATCGCAGAAGATGATTTTCGTGTAGCGGATATCCATGAAAAGTTCTTAAAAAACTTTGATGAAATAGAAGTGGTCGGAAAAGCCGGCAATGCCAAAAAAACGCTTCGGATCTTGGAGCAAAAAAGCCCGGATCTGCTTTTGCTTGATGTTTATATGCCAGATCAACTTGGTACAGACCTCCTTCCGGACATACGGAAAATGTTCCCGAATGTGGATATCATCATGATTACCGCAGCAACGGATAAAGAACAACTTGAAAAGGCGCTTCACTATGGTGTTGAGAATTATTTAATTAAACCAGTGGAAATGAAACGTTTCAACCAAGTTATCGAAGAGTATTTGAAGAAAGTCCATCTGATGAAATCCAAACAAGAGATAGATCAGGATTTTGTTGATCTCATTTTGAAAAAGGGATCTGCGGTTTCGGAAACGAACGATGGGCCGGCCTTACCGAAAGGGGTCGACGAAATCACGTTGGCGAAAGTGATCGAGGTACTCAAAGCAAGCGATATCGGTTTATCGGCTGAGCAAGTGAGCGGCCAGATCGGCGCTTCCAGGACAACCGCGAGACGCTACCTGGAATATTTGATATCCGTAAAGAAATGTAAAGCGGAAGTCGTATACGGGGTAGTGGGAAGACCTGAGCGAAGATATTATAAAATTCAATAGAATTAAGTGTGAAACACCTTCAAGATTGGAGGTGTTTTTTTTATGCATGCGAGGATTGAAAGATTTTAAAAAAAAGCAATATATGTAAAAAAAACGATGTTTTAATCTGTTATCTTATTCTTAAGGAGGCTCGGAAATGAGATACAGTCCCATCATCCAAAAAACGATTGAATATATAGAGAATAGCTTACAAGAGGAATTATCCTTGGAGAACATCGCACGATTCGCAGGTTTTTCGAAATTTCATTATCATCGTATTTTTCTCAAGGAGGTTGGCGTGACCGTATCAGAATATATTCGATATCGAAGGATCGCCAATGCAGCAAACATGCTGCTTTATACAGATGAAAAAATAATCGACATTGCTTTTTATTACCGCTTTGAAACACAAGAATCCTTTACTCGTTCATTTAAGAAATATTATGAACTGCCGCCAGGGCAATATCGGAAACTCGTAAGTAAATTAACCTTGCAAAAGGAGGAAATGACGATGAAAAACGAACAATTATTAAAAGGATGGAATGTAAGCGGGAGTCATCCATTCAATTATAAAATGGGAATTGACCGGGAGACATTCCATAAAGGCCGGGCATCAGGTTTCCTGAAATCCGCCACTGCGGAATCCAAGGAGGAATTTGCAACGATGATGCAACAATTCAAGGCGGAAAATTACCTTGGTAAAAGAATGAAACTGTCGGGTTTTTTAAAATCAAAAGATGTTGATGGATTTTGTGGCTTATGGATGAGGGTGGATAATGCCCTTCATGATGTTTTGCAATTCGACAATATGGGGAATCGGCCCATCGTTAACGATACGGAATGGAACCATTATTATATTGTCTTGGATGTACCCGAAAACAGTGCCATCATTTCATTCGGGGTCCTTCTTTCAGGGCGTGGCAAAGTATGGATCGATGAACTGGAATTCGAGGAAGTCAGTAAAGCTATACCAACGACCAATATAGAATACGGCTGTGACCTTTTGGATGGACCGGCAAATCTATCTTTTGAAGAATAAATGCACAGTGGCATGCCTTTTCCAGCGATAAAGATATAGTCAAAGTTTTCTTAATAATTGCAATCATTCTCTTAAAGAACCCGCCATTCAACCCGGGGAGTGGCGCCGGTTCAGCCACAAAAAGTCGCTTCCGTGAACACAATGAACAAAAATAACAAAATAGTTTTAAAAAACAATAAATTGAGAACGCTTACAAATGAAGCGATTTCATATACAATTTACCTTATTAGAAGATAAGGAGTGATTGATATGCTCGCTTTATTAGGATACTTGATGATAGTAGCGTTTATGATTTTAATTATGACAAGGCGACTTTCAGCCATGATAGCTTTGATTGCAGTACCAAGTGCCTTTGCGCTTATTGGCGGGTTTGGCGGTAAAATGGGTGAGATGGCGCTGGAAGGGATCAAGGACGTTGCGCCAACGGGAATCATGATTTTATTTGCAATCCTTTTCTTTGGCATTTTGATCGATGCTGGCGTTTTTGATCCAATCATCAATACGATACTTAAGGTTGTAAAAGGAGATCCAGTGAAAATTGCCATCGGCACTGCCGTCCTGGCTTTGCTGATTTCCTTGGATGGAGATGGTACAACCACATATATGATAACGATTTCAGCCATGCTTCCGCTATATAAACGGATTGGTATGAGACCGCTTGTATTGGCCGGTATTGCCGTTTCGTCCTCTGGAGTCATGAACCTTCTTCCTTGGGGAGGCCCTACAGCACGGGTGATGACCGCTTTAAAACTTGAAATGTCTGATGTTTTCACTCCTGTCATTCCAGCGATGATCGGCGGGGTCCTATTCGTCCTTTTCATGGCATATTGCCTGGGTAAAAAAGAAAGAAAAAGAATCGGGATCATAGAAGTCGATTATCATGTTATGGCACAGCAAGCGGCTGCAACGGAAGATGCTTATCTTAAGCGTCCTAAATTGATAATATTCAATTACGCATTGACTCTTACATTGCTGGTGGCGCTGATTATGGAACTTATGCCTTCAGCGGTTCTGTTCATGATAGGTTTTGCGATTGCCATTACGGTTAATTATCCGAAACTCAGTGATCAAAAAGAGCGTGTGGCAAACTATGCGGACAATGCTTTATCTGTAATTTCGATGATTTTTGCAGCAGGTGTCTTCACTGGAATCCTTGCCGGTACGGAAATGGTCGATGCCATGGCAAACTCTTTGATTCAGCATATTCCAGATCAAATGGGCGGACATTTTGCTGTCATCACAGCCATCATCTCAGCACCTTTTACGTTCTTCATGTCTAATGATGCATTTTATTATGGTGTGCTCCCATTGCTTGCTAAAGCGGGAGCTGCTTATGGAATTGACCCTGCCATGATCGGCAGAGCTTCACTATTAGGGTTGCCCGTCCATCTATTAAGCCCGCTTGTTCCATCTACCTATCTATTGGTTGGAATGGTAGGGGAAGATTTCGGTGCATTGCAGCGTACCTTCCTGAAATGGGCATGCGGATCGACGCTTGTCATGATAGTGGTATGTGTCCTATTGGGAATCATCCCACTATAAAGTTCTAAAGAGTCCCGTTCGTCAAGATGCGAACGGGACTCTTTACTGTCTGTATCAAGCGCTGAATAAATCTGGAAAAGTGAGATACATTATGTTTGTCTTCTCTTTCGCGACAAAGTTAGCTTTTACTTTTATTGAATGCGGAAGGTACGTACCTTAAGATTAAAGGAAACTATATTAATTTGAAGGGAAGAGTGCAAAATGGCTCACTTTAATATAAAAGTTGCAGTTCAAAAGTTCGGTAACTTTCTAAGCTCAATGGTCATGCCGAATATATCAGCTTTCATAGCATGGGGGCTAATCACTGCCCTATTCATACCATCTGGTTTCCTGCCAAATGAAAGCCTTGCCAAAATGGTTACACCGATGGTTACGTTTTTACTGCCGCTTTTAATTGGGTATACGGGTGGTAAGCTAATCCATGACCACCGTGGCGGCGTAGTCGGTGCCATTGCGACAATGGGCGTCATCGTCGGATCTGATATCCCGATGTTCCTTGGCGCCATGATAATGGGACCGTTCGGCGGTTATGTCATCAAGAAATTCGACCAATTGATTGAAGGGAAAATAAAGGCCGGTTTTGAAATGCTTGTTAATAATTTCTCAGCGGGGATAATTGGCGGCTTATTGTCCATTCTATCCTTCTTGGCCATCGGGCCTGCTGTAGACGTATTTACAGGCTGGCTTGTAGCAGGAGTCGATTGGCTTGTCGGTACAGGTTTACTGCCATTGACAAGTATCCTGATCGAGCCTGCCAAGGTATTGTTCTTGAACAATGCCATCAATCATGGTGTACTATCACCAATCGGTGTAGAGCAAGTTAAACAAACAGGGGCTTCAATCCTGTTCCTACTGGAATCGAATCCTGGACCGGGTATCGGCGTATTGCTTGCCTATTGCTTTTTTGGAAAGGGAACGGCGAAGAAATCGGCTCCAGGAGCTGCCATCATTCATTTCTTCGGCGGGATCCATGAAATTTACTTCCCTTATATCCTAATGAAGCCGATGTTATTCATAGCCGTCATTCTTGGAGGCATGAGTGGAGTTTTCACATTGGTCCTACTAGGCGGAGGATTGTTCGCTCCTGCTTCTCCAGGCAGCATACTTGCCATTACAGCAGTAACTCCGCATAATGCGGGCGCATATATTGCTAACTTTGCAGGCGTGATCGTTGCCGCCCTTGTTTCATTCATCGTCGGTGCATTCATCCTGAAAACAGGAAAGCAATCTGAAGAGAATATTGAAGATGCCGCGAAAAAAATGCAAGAAATGAAAGGCAAGAAAAGCTCTGTTGCCGATGTATTCGCTTCAGATCCGGGAACGATGCCAACAAACGTCAGCAAAATAATATTTGCCTGCGATGCCGGGATGGGATCAAGTGCGATGGGAGCTTCGCTGCTTCGCAAGAAGGTGAAGGAAGCCGGATTGAATATCACCGTGACCAATACGGCGATTTCGAACATTCCTGCTGATGCACAAATCGTCATAACACAGGAAGAGTTAACTCCAAGGGCACAGAATAAAGTGCCGAATGCTTATCATGTATCCGTCGATAATTTCCTATCGAGCCCTGAATACGATTCATTGCTTGCACGGCTTCAGGATGATGGCCTTGACGAGCTGCATGAAATCGTCGAAGATGCTGAAGAGAAGGTTCCCGGTGTTCGTGAACATTCAATCGAGCCTGGCATCAACGATGATGATCAGGATGATAATGAATTGCTTTGCGAAGAAAATATCTTCCTTAATCAACAATTCGCCAATAAGGAAGAAGCGATCCGCTTTGCGGGAAGAGCTTTGGTCAATGCGGGTTATGTTAAGGAAAGCTATATTGAAGCAATGATTGCCCGTGATGAATTGACTTCAACCTATATGGGGAATGATGTAGCCATTCCGCACGGAACCGAGGAAGCTAAGAAAGATGTCCTTAAATCCGGATTTACCGTTTTACAAATTCCTGATGGTGTCGACTTTGACGGCCAAAAGGCACGATTGATATTCGGCATCGCCGGCAAGGACGGGACACATCTTGAAATTCTATCTGGCATTGCGGTTACCTGCTCTGAGATGGAGAATATCGAAAAGATGGTTAAAGCGACATCAGCCAGGGAATTGATGGATATTATAAATGTCGGAAATAATTAAATACACTTAACCAAGAATAGAAAAGCGTTTTACGCTTTTCTATTCAGTATTTTCTCGTGTTACTCCACCTGAAATGAGTTGGTAGCATGTATATTACTTCAAGGGAAAAATCAATCATAGAATTGATCATAAAAACTTCTGGGAAACATACAGCCTTATCCATTGCGACACAATTGAATGTCAGTGTCCGGACTGTTCAACGTGATCTGAAGTCCATAGAAAAGATTCTTCAATCATTTGAGTTGCATTTAACGCGCAATACACATGAAGGACTGACCATCGACGGGAAGAATGAACAAGTCTTTCGGCTTGTACAGCACCTGATGGGCAATCATCCAATCGATCAAACGCCACAAGAAAGAAAGTTGCATCTCCTTTTAGCTTTGCTGCAGGAAGAATCATATAAAACTCAAGTTCTTGCGGGGGATCTCGGTATAAGCATTACGACTCTTACAACCTATTTGGACGAACTGACTGAATGGTTAAAGAATTTTAATATCGTGATTACCAGAAAAAGGGGAGTCGGAATAGAGCTTGCCGGCACTGAAGAAAATAAACGGAAAGCCCAGGCCGCCTATTTCTTGCACTTTTTTAATGAAGAACTGATTGAAAGTTTATTTTTGTTGCAAGAAGGAAAATTCCCAGAAGCGAAAATCCTCGACTATTTCGATCCCGAATATCTTCTGGCTATCGATGGGGTGCTGTTTTCCACTTTTAACAGTGTCCATTCCCGATTGGCGGATAGCGGGTATATAGGGTTAATTGTACATATTTATGTAACCCTGCAAAGGAATGAAAGCCAATTTTTTTTGGAGAAGGACTTCAAGAAAATAAGCGAACTTTCCGATGAGAATAATCTCATGAATAAAATAGGCAAGGAACTCAGTACCATGCTGGAAGTCTCTTTTACCATCGATGATATAAGCTACCTGGCAGCCATCCTTAAAGGTTCCAAGCTTCATGCGGCGGATGCCGTTCCATATGACAGTGTGTTGCTTGGCCAACTGATAAGAAACCTGATAAAAGATGTTTCGGCACAACTGCAAATCGATTTGACCAAGGATTTCCCATTGTATCAAGGGCTCCTTGCCCATATGGAACCATCGCTTTTCCGGATCAAACAGGAAATGGGATTGTACAACCCCTTAACCGAAGATATTAAACGAAAGTATCCGGTTCTCTTTTTGGCAGTAAAGACCAGTCTGGAAAAGGGATTCAAAGAAATAAAAGAATTTCCTGAAGATGAAATAGCCTTCATCGTCCTACATTTCGGATCTGCATTAGTGCTGCGGGAGGAAGAAATATCAATAAGGGCACTCATCGTTTGCCCGACAGGTATCGGCACGTCGAAGATGCTTGCAAGCCGGATCAAAAAAGAAATCATTGAAATCGAGACTGTAGAAATCAAGACGATCAAAGACATCCAGCAGCAGGGCAGTCTGAAAAACTATGATGTGATCATTTCTACCGTCCGGCTTCCGTATATCGATAGTGATTATATTCTTGTATCCCCTCTTTTGAGTGAAGAGAATATATGGAACATCAGGAATTATTTAAGGAAGAATATCGAAAACTTCACAAAGAATAAGCGATATGGCAGTCATTCAGCCCATAAGGATACTCTGACCAAAAAAAAGGATGACGAATTGAAAGAAGTGCTGCAGGAATTGAAAGATGCCCAGCAGAGCATCGAGTCAATCATGGATAATTTCCGGTTTTATCGGCTGCCGCATCTGAAAGGACATCCAGAAATCATTGAAGAAATGGTCAGGATGGCTGAAAATGAATCACTGCTAATGGGTGCGGATGATGTAATCGAATCCTTGAACGAACGGGAAAAAAAAGGTGGTTTAGGCATTCCTGGCACTGGAATGGGCCTTTTCCATACGAGACACAAGAATGTGAAAGAACTGATATTCCAGGTGGCCCACCTGGAGGAATATCGACTGGTCAAAGGTATGGATGGAAATGAAGTCCATATGAAAAATTTACTGCTGATGCTGGCACCTGAAGAATTGAGTGTGAAGCAGCAGGAAATCGTCAGCTTAATAAGCTCAAGCTTAATTGAAAGCAATGAATCCATCATGATTTTTTCATCTTCGGACGAGGGAATGATTAATAGAAGGCTGGAAGCCATATTTTTGGACTATTTATATACTAACTTGATAAAGGGATGATTGTAATGAAACAAGCAGTACATTTCGGTGCAGGAAACATTGGACGAGGATTTATCGGAGCACTCTTTTCACAATCTGGATATCATGTGACTTTTGTGGACATAGCCGATCAAATCATCGATCAGTTAAATGATAAAAAGCAATATCAAGTCAAACTGGCTACTGATCAACAAGAATCCGTAACAGTAGAAAATGTTTCGGGTTTAAACAGCTTAAAGCAGGAAGAGGAAATCATAAAAGCAATTTCCGAAGCAACCTATCTCACTACTGCTATCGGTCCCAATATTTTGCCTCATATCGCTCCTTTAATTGCAAAAGGATTAGCCTCAAGGGTGAAGGTAACCGATGAAAAACTATATGTGATCGCTTGTGAAAACCAAATATCGGCAACAGACCTTTTAGAAGGCTACATTCTAGAAAAATTGGATCAAGATACAAAAGAAAAACTAGCCGATAAAGTATACTTCTTTAACTCAGCAGTCGATCGCATCGTTCCTATCCAAAATAACGAAGGATCACTCGATGTTTTGGTGGAACCTTATTATGAATGGGTGGTTGAAACGAATGAAAGCATTCCTGCCGTTGAAGGGATGACCATTGTAAAAGAACTCGCTCCATTCATTGAAAGAAAATTGTTCACCGTTAATACAGGACATGCCGTCATTGCTTACCTCGGTTATCTCAAAAATAAAAAATCGACGATTGACCAATCATTGGAGGACGCAGGCATTGTAGAGCAAGTCAAGAAAACCCTAGGGGAAACAGGCGCTTATTTAATAAAGCAATACGGTTTGGACGCAGATGAGCATCAGCAGTATATCGAAAAAATCATTAATCGATTTAAAAACTCCTACCTGAATGACTCGGTGAATAGAGTCGGCCGTTCACCGCTGCGCAAGCTCGGGCCAAACGACCGCCTCATGCGCCCTGCCGTAGAAGCCAAGAAAGCCGGACTTTCCTATACTAATCTGGCGAATGCGATAGCCGCCGCTTTACTCTTTGATTTTAACGAAGATGAAGAAGCCCTTAAACTGCAAACGATGATCAAAGAACACGGTATAGCTACCGCACTTAAGGAAGTTAGCGGATTGGACGAAAATAGCGAAATAACCAAAGAAGTTATCAACCACTACAACAACTTGAAATAAAAGCCGAAAACTCCTGAAAACTTTTTTCAGGAGTTTTTTCTTAATCAAAAAGCAAATTATAGAAGGAACTGGCATCCGATAAACTGTAAAACTCAAAAAAACCTTGTAAACAGTAATCATTACGTTTTATAATGAAAGGCAGTCAAGACAGGAGGGGATTTATTAAAGCATAAATCGTAATCATTTTGATTTATTTGAAAGGAGCTTTTTTATGAGATTAGGCTTTACAAAATGCGGATTGGTGCAGTAAATCAAGAGTTAGGCGCAATTACTTTAGATTTTGGGTGCTATTGCACGAGATATAGAGCCGTTACTCACGGGTTTGGAGCGTTTACCCGTGAATTTGGCGCATTTACTCGTAAGTTTGGAGCGTTTACTCGTGAATTTGGCGCATTTACTCGTGAGTTCGGCGCATTTACTCGTGAGTTTGGCGCATTTACTCGTGAGTTTGGCGCATTTACTCGTGAGTTTGGAGCGTTTACTCGTGAGTTTGGAGCAAATACTCGTGAGTTTGGCACAAATACTCGTGAGTTTGGCACAAATACTCGTGAATTGGTGTTCAAACAGGAGTAGTTTGATTTTACTCAAGATTATGCGTGTTTGAACGAGATATAGAGCCGTTACTCACGGGTTTGGAGCAAATACTCGTGAGTTCGGCGCATTTACTCGTGAGTTCGGCGCATTTACTCGTGAGTTCGGCGCATTTACTCGTGAGTTTGGCGCATTTACTCGTGAGTTTGGAGCGTTTACTCGTGAGTTTGGAGCAAATACTCGTGAGTTTGGCACAAATACTCGTGAATTGGTGTTCAAACAGGAGTAGGTTGATTTTACTCAAGATTATGCGTGTTTGCACGAGATATAGAGCCGTTACTCACGGGTTTGGAGCAAATACTCGTGAGTTCGGAGCGTTTACTCGTGAGTTCGGCGCATTTACTCGTGAGTTCGGAGCGTTTACTCGTGAGTTTGGAGCAAATACTCGTGAGTTCGGAGCAAATACTCGTGAATTCGGCACAAATACTCGTGAATTAATGTTTACTCTCGAGGAGCATTACATAGTTTGATTTCGGATAAGCATTCGGCAATGCGTTGCCTGGTTTGTCATGATAGTAAAGCAAAGCTGTAATATAAATCGTAATCAATACGATTTTGCAGCAGCCAATAAAAATAGTTGAGGTAATGGGGGAAATCTATCGTGTTCAGAAAAAGTAAATCGATTTTTATTGTATGTTTATCATTCTTTCTTTTGGCTGCTTGTTCCACCGAGTCTGCGAATGATGAAGTGGGAGGGGAGAATGAAGTGAACTTGCTTTTTAATTTTGCGACTAGCTCGCTTGATCCGAATGTTGATACTAGTTATGTGTCACTAAGGGCTGGGATCACTGAGACATTGGTGCATCTCAATGATGAGGATTTGACTATCGAACCTTGGCTGGCGAAAAGCTGGGATAGTAAGGATGGTCAGTTATGGAATTTTGAGTTAAGGGAGGGTGTGACTTTTCAGAATGGAAAGCCAATGGATGGCAAAGCGGTGAAGGCTTCCTTGGAGAGGGCGATGAAGGATAGTCCGGCGATCAAGAATGCTTTGCGCATTGAATCGATTGAAGCGGACGGGAATGTTCTGACCATTAAGACGGAGGTTCCATTTCCTGAGTTTCCTTCTGAATTGGTCCATCCAAATACTTCGATTATTGACGTGAAGGAAAGTGACTATATAAACAAGCCGATAGGAACAGGGCCATTTGCCGTTTCGAAATTCATACCTGGTACGGCTGTTGATTTAATACGGTATGAGTCTTACTGGGATGGAGCCGCAAAGCTTGAGAGAGCCAGGTTTTCGTTTAATGAAGATGCCAATGCACGGTCCCTTGCCCTTGAATCGGGATACGCCGATATTGTTTTCCGTCCGGAAGTGGAAGGGCTGGAAAATTTAGAGGCGATAGATAGAGTGAAGGTGGAATCGACATCCACTTTCCGCGTACATCAAATGACGATGAATTTGGAACGTAAAGCACTGCAGGACATACACGTCCGAAAGGCGATAGATGCCTTGATCGACCGTTCATCCATAGCCGATACGATTTTACATGGTCATGCGGAAGTGGCAACAGGGCCATTTCCATCCACTTTCTCTTTTGCTCCGGACTATCCGAAAAAAGAGAATGGAATGGAAGCGGCTAAGGGGTTTCTTGATCAGGCGGGATATAAAAAAGTGGATGGTGTCATGCAAAAAGACGGCAAACCGTTAACGTTTACACTTCTTACATACAGTTCACGTGCCGACCTGCCGTTAATTGCCCAAGTTTTTCAATCGGATGCCGGCCAGTTGGGGATTGATGTGAAAATCAAGCAAATAGAAATTCCTGAAGAGTATATGGCTGCCAATCGCGATTGGGATTTAACGACCTACAGCAATTTAACGGCTCCGCGCGGGGATGCCGGTTATTATTTAAATGCTACTTATCATCCAAAGGGAGCCTTGAACTTCAGTGGGGCCGATGATGATCACCTGACGTCCCTGATTGATAAGCTGAACGTAACGGTCAAGCAGGAGAAGCGATCGGATTTAGCTGAGGATATTGCGATGTATGTGGATGAACAAGTGTATAATTCTTTCATTTTACATCCGAATACACTTGTTGCTTATGATGCCGGTAAAGTTAAAAACTGGATCACTTCGAGAAGCGAATACTACATGCTGACGAATGAACTGGATGTGAAGTGAATGTTCCGCATCTTAGTCCGGCGATTCATTGAGGTCGTGATTTTTGTCCTTGTGATTACATTCATCTCTTTCCTTTTTGTTCGGCTTGCTCCAGGGGATCCGGTTCTCTCGATACTTCAAGTGGATGATGTGTCGATCACAAACGAGCAAGTCAATGAGCTTCGTGAAGAATTGGGGTTCAATGATCCGCTGTTAATCCAGTATGTCGATTGGTTTATGGACTTTATCCAATTGGATTTCGGCAATTCCTATCTGACGAATCAGCCTGTGATGGAGATGATCATGAGCGGGCTGCCTGCAACACTTGAGTTGGCGGTTGGCGCATTGCTTGTGATGCTTGGTATAGCCATTCCATTAGGTTCGCTTGCTGCTTTGTACAGGGGGAGCTGGATTGATCAGATAAGCCGTGCCGTTTCTTTGTTGGGCGCAGCCATTCCTAGCTTTTGGCTGGCGCTGCTCTTGATAGATTTATTTGCGGTTAGATGGGGGGCCCTTCCAACAATGGGCAGGGACGGATTTCGTTCTTTGATTCTGCCGTCAGTCACGTTGGGGCTGGCCATAACAAGTGTGTACGTCCGTTTGCTGCGTTCGAGTTTGATTGATTCCCTCAGTCATGATTTCATCAGGGCTGCCGGATCAAGGGGAATTTCGGAAATGCGGATATTCTTTGCCCATGCATTTCGTTATAGCTTGCCCCCGGTCATTACCGTATTCGGTGTCAGCCTTGGCAGTCTGATCGGCGGTGTAGTGGTGATTGAAGTGATTTTTGCCTATCCAGGCATAGGCAAGATGGTCGTGGACTCGATTCGGTCGCGGGATTATCCAGTCATCCAAGGGTACCTGTTGGTCATGGCCATCATTGTATTCATGGTTAATAGTGCCGTGGATTTATCTTATCGCTATTTAAATCCGGAGCTAAGACTGAAGGAAAGGAAGCATGGAAAATGGAGTTAGTTATCAATAAAAAATCCAAAAGGCGCTGGAGAATGACCGTCCTTTTTACGCTGATGGCTACAGTCCTTGCCGTTGCGGCTTACACCTTTCTTATCCTGAAACATGATCCGGCACTGGTCAATCTCGGAGAAAGGCTATGGCCGGCGAGCTTGGAACATCCGTTAGGGACGGATCATCTAGGGCGTGATGTATTGACACGTCTTCTGCTTGGCGCAAAGCTGACGGTTGGCTGCGGCCTCTTATCTCTGTTTGCCGCTGTTATCATCGGCGTCCCGTTCGGGGTGATTGCCGGTTTTAAAGGAGGTCTGATCGATCGGATCTTCATGCGCATTGCAGACGCATTTCTCGCATTCCCTGATACGATCGTTGCCATTGTGCTAAGTGGCTTATTAGGACCGGGAATCGAAAATCTCCTGTTGGCGATCGTTCTAGTGAAATGGGTGAATTATGCTCGGCTTGTGCGAAGTACGGTGATCACCGAACGTCAGAAGGATTATGTCACAGCTGCTAAAATCAATGGATTAAGTTCATTTGGGATTATGCGGAAGCATTTATTTCCGCACCTTATCGGGAACGTGCTTGTATTGGCTAGCCTTGATTTAGGAAAAATCATTTTGCTCATATCTTCCTTATCATATATCGGGCTCGGGGCGCAGCCGCCGGCACCAGAGTGGGGAGCCATGCTGAATGATGCCCGTCCATACTTTCAATCCAATATGTTGCTGATGATTTACCCGGGGCTCGCCATCGTATTTGTCGTCCTTCTATCGAACATACTCGGTGATTATTTGCGCGATGCATTCGATGTGAAAAAGGAGGTGGAATCATGAGCATTTTATCCGTGAGGCAGCTACATATCATGGGAAAGCAAAATCATATCGTCAAGGATCTTTCATTAGAAGTGCAGGAAGGTGAGTGGTTCGCACTTGTCGGACAAAGTGGGAGCGGCAAAAGCATGACGGCCATGGCAATATGTCAGCTGCTTGCACCCAATCTCCAAGCGAAGGGGGAAATATGGTACGGGGAAAAGAATCTTTTAACGCTGTCTTCCTCTGAAATCAGGAAGATTCGCGGAAAGCGCCTGGCATATATTTTTCAAGATTACCAGGGTTCATTCACACCGTTCCTTACTATCGGTCAACACTTCGACGAATATCAGCGAACACATTTGAACCTTTCCAAAAAGGCAAGGAGGCAGCAAGCGGTAAAGGCGCTCATATCGGTTGGCCTGAATGAAGAAATCTATAGCAGATACCCTTTTCAATTAAGCGGTGGGCAGCTTCAGCGCGTATCCATTTCGATAGCCCTGCTGCTTGAACCGGATATATTGATAGCGGATGAACCGACCACAGCCTTGGACAGTGTATCTTCCTTTAAGGTCTTACAGCTGTTATCAAGGCTCCAAAAAGAAACCGGATGTGCGGTCTTGTTCATTACCCACGATTTACGTCATGTCAAGAAGTATGCGGATCGCATTGCGGTCATGAGAGACGGTGCCATCATTGAGACCGGTGATAAAAATCAGGTATTGAATCATCCGCAGCATGCTTATACGAATAAACTGATTCAATCATCGCCATCATTGAGCAGAATTCCATTTAAGCTTGAAGGAGTGTCAGGATGACTTTATTAGACGTGCGAAATGTCCATAAAAGCTATGATAACGGAGTGGAAATACTAAGGAACGTGAATTTCAGCATCGAAAGGAAGGAATGCCTCGGGTTAGTGGGAGAGAGCGGCTGCGGAAAAAGCACATTGGCAAGGCTCATCCTTCAGATTGAATCTTTTGAACAGGGCAGCATCCTATTTGAAGGAACCGCGCTGCAAAACAAAAGCGAACGCGGTTTAAAACCGTATCGCAAGAACATCCAGGCCGTTTTGCAAAATCCTGCATCGGCCTTGAATTCAAAACTGAGGATAAAAGATTCACTAATGGATCCATATCTTCAATTTGGCAGCCAGGTCAATCTGAAACATTTTACGTATACAAGTGAAGCGAACTTTATCGGACAGCTGCTGGAAACCGTGGAGCTTCCAAAGAGTTTTGCTGAACGTTACCCGCATGAGCTAAGCGGCGGACAAAAGCAGCGGGTGACCATTGCCCGCGCAATCAGCATTGAACCGGCCCTCATTATATTGGATGAACCGGCTTCAAGCCTGGACGTTCTGTCACAAGCGGCGGTGCTGAATTTGTTAGGCGGGCTGCGGGAGACTTTGGACATTTCTTACCTTTTTATTTCTCATGACCTGTCGGCTGTACAGGAGATGAGCCAACGGATCATGGTGATGAAAGGGGGGGGGATTGTGGATTCTTTCGAAAACGAACAGCTATTTTGCAGCGATCGCCATTCATACACAAAAGAACTGATTTCGATGTTTGAATAATGAGGTTGTTATTATTTGATTTTTAAATCGTAATGAACGAGTTGCTTCGGCAATTCGTTTTTATTTAGGGAAAAAAGATATCCCTATAAACTTACTTGACATTACAAACTTATTAAAATATAATAACTTACATAAAGTAACCAACAAAAGGAGAATTCATACATGAATAAAAATGAAGCGGGTCAAGTTTTTTTAAGGGTGATTTTAGGTCTTACTTTTTTCATTCACGGCGTTTCAAAGTTTCAAGGAGGAATAGGGAATACGGCGGGATTTTTCGATAGCCTTGGCATTCCTGGCTTCATGGCGTACATCGTTGCAGGAATCGAATTGATCGGAGGACTTGCGGTTATACTGGGTTTGGGAACACGAATTGTTTCCGTCCTATTTGCGGTCATTATGGCGGGGGCGATCTTCACGGCAAAATTACCTGCCGGTTTTCTTGGAAACGGGCAAGCGGCAGGCTACGAACTGGACTTGGCACTGTTGGCCATGTCTGTCTATCTAGTGTGTGCAAACCGCACGGTTCTTTCTTTGGATCATTTGATTATCAATAAAAAAGGGAAGTGACAATATGGATAAAAATTTTCATCAAAAACCAATAACTTTTGTTGGCGAAGTCAGTATAAATGTTTTGGATTTGAATAAGGCCATTCTGTTTTATCAAGAAATCATCGGTTTTCAAGTATTGAAGAAAACCGACCGGCAAGCTGTTCTAACGACAGACGGAAAGACCCCGTTGCTGACACTTGAGCAGCCTGCGGATGTGATTCCGAAAGAAGGGCGGACGACGGGCTTATATCACTTTGCCCTTTTGCTGCCAAGCCGTGCCGACTTATCGATTTTTTTACGCCATTTACTTCAAACGAAATATCCATTTGGAGCGGCGGATCATGAAGTGAGTGAAGCGCTGTACATTACCGATCCGGATGGCAATGGCATTGAAGTATACTCTGACCGGCCATCCACTGATTGGAGATGGGCCAGTGGGGAAGTTGCTATGGGCACGGATCCGTTGGATGGGAATGACCTTCTGGAAGAAAGCGATGGTGCGTGGAGCAAACTCCCTGCAGGTACTTTAATGGGTCATATACATCTGCATGTAGCGGATTTACGTGAAACGGAGGAGTTTTACATGCAGGGTCTTGGGTTTACCGTTGTGAATCGATATGGAGGAGCGCTCTTTACTTCAACCGGCGGATATCATCATCATATCGGGTTGAACACTTGGAATGGCGTTGGCGCCCCTGCTCCAAAGGAAAATAGTGTGGGGCTGAACTGGTATACTCTTGTTTTTGCGGATGAAGATGCGAGAAACAAAGTAACGGAGCAACTGAAAGGAATCGGGGCTGCCGTAACGGAAAAAGAAGGGTATTTCGCTGTAACAGATCCATCAGGCAATGAAATTCATTTAGTCGTCTGAATTTAAAGCAGAAAGCAAGGGTGAGGATAATGGGATTCTTAAGTAGATTATTTGGAAATAAAGAAACCGCGGCAGGGGAGAATGGAAAAATGACAAAAGTATTATTCGTAAAAGTGAACGATCGTCCAGCAGAACAGGCTATCAGCTCGAAAATGTATGACACATTCTTAAATGCATATAAAGAGACACACCGTACGGATGAAGTGACCGAGCTGGATTTATTTAAAGAAAAACTTCCTTACTATGGAAATACGGCGATTACCGGGTTGTATAAACGCAACCAAGGTCTTGAACTGACAGCCGAAGAGGAAAAGGCGGCCGAATTGGTTGACCAATATTTAAATCAATTCCTGGCCATGGATAAAGTGGTATTCGCTTTCCCTCTATGGAACTCAACGGTTCCTGCACCGCTAATCACATATCTTTCCTATTTGGCACAAGCCGGTAAAATGTTCAATTATACGGCGGAAGGTCCTGTCGGGTATGCTGGAGATAAAAAAGTCATGCTATTGAATGCCCGCGGTTCTGATTATGCATTAGAAGGAATGGCTTCTGCTGAAATGGCCGTGAATTTAGTGAAAAATATCATTGGCCTGTGGGGGATCAACAATCCGGAGGTCGTGGTCATTGAAGGCCATAATCAGTATCCGGATCGGACACAAGAAATCATCGCGGATGGTTTGGAAAACGTTGCAAAAGCGGCAGAAACATTCTGATTGCGAGTGGAATGAATAGCAGGCGAAGAAGGCCCTCCATATCAATGGGGGGCCTTCTTTGTGCGGGAATGATGTTATTTGACCTGATACTTTTTCAAGCGGTATTGAAGGCTTTGGCGGCTGATATTCAAGGCCTTGGCAGCTTGGGAGATATTCATGCCATGTTCTTTTAAGATCTTTTCCAAATATTGCTTTTCAGTATTGGCGATATAATCATCAAGAGATAAGGTCGACTCCTGTAAATCTCCATTTGCATGATTCTCTTTTCTTTCGGGATGAATATCTTCCAAATGGGCTTTCTTCCTAAATAAAGTCGGAAGGTGGGTGATGGCAATCTTTGTATCTCCAGGTTCCATTAAATTCATGGCCCCCTCAATGATATGTTCAAGTTCCCTTACGTTCCCGGGCCAGTCGTAATCATAAAAAAGCGAGTAGACCTCTTCGCTGATTCCTTCAATATTCAATTCGAACAGTGCATTGAATTTCTCGATGAAGGATTGCGCCAGCAAGGGAATATCCTCTTTCCGTTCACGAAGAGGCGGGATGAATAACGAAACGACGCTTAATCGATAATATAAATCCTTTCGTAAATGATCATTTGAAATGGCATCTATCGGATCTTCATTTATCGTTGCTATGACTCTTACGTCAATTTTTTTATCTTTTGTATCCCCAACACGGCGAATCGTCCTTTCTTGAAGGGCCCTTAATAATTTCGCCTGCATATTCGGATTTAAGGAATTGATTTCATCAAGAAGGATGGTCCCACCTTGTGCCTGTTCGAATAAACCTGGCCTTTCAATCGAGCCGGTGAAGGCCCCTTTCTTCGTACCAAAAAGAATTCCTTCAATAAGACTATCTGGCAGGGCAGCACAGTTTTGGCTGATGAAAGGATGTGTCGAACGGCTGCTGCCATTATGGATGCTTTGGGCAAAGAGCTCTTTGCCCGTTCCCGTCTCCCCGACGATGAGGATGGAGGATGCCGTCCTGGTCGAACGCTTGCTTTTTTCAATGACTTCCAAGAAATTCTCACTCGTTCCGATGATGCTGTCAAAAGTATATTTCGTATCGCCTTTATTCAAGATATTATCTTTAATGATTCTTTCAAGATTCGTTATATCCTTTGCCACTTCAATGGCTCCAATGATATTTTGATTCTGATCCAAAATAGGAAACGTATTATTGATTGTTGTAATTTCCTGTCCGAGATTATTGAAGTAGGTCTGCTTCGAGTTTTCGGTTTTCCTTCCAGAATGAAGCGCCCGTATTAATGTGCTCTCTGTTTCTTCCTTGAATATAAAGATCTCGTGAATTTTTTTCCCTAATACCTCTTCTGAATCCATGCCTTCTATTTCAGCCATTTTCTTGTTATATATAATGGTCCGCCCTTTTATATCGATTATATGTAACCCGATATCGATTACGTCCACTAGTGAATGGAGGATTGTTTGGAAACCTTCTATTTTAATGATTTGATCTAAATGCATGAATGCCTCCCGTTTTTCTTCTTTTCTTAGAGCTATTGTAGAGGAATTGAAGCAAAGGTGCAAATGAAATTTGCACAGCAAGATTATTTTGCATTGAAGTGCAAAAATATTTTGCGGAAAAAGTGAAAAAACGCTGTTTTTTATGGTTTTTCTAGTTGGCATGAATTTTGCATTATTAAAAAGTGTAAGGTTTAAGCGACAAAAATAGGGATTAGAGCAAAAAATAATGGCATACTATGTCAATTTTGCCCCAAAAGTGCTGAATTTCATTGCATATTTAAAGAAAAAACATTATTTTTTCAAAAAAATGAAAAGTTGGCACGGAACTTGCTTGTTAAATAAGTGTGAAATAAAAACATAAAATTTAGGGAGATGAGACATAATGGTCCAAACATATAAACACGAACCATTTACTAATTTTAAAATCGAAGAAAACAATAAAGCTTTTCAAGCGGCATTGAATGATGTAGCTAATGATCTAGGGAAGAAATATCCGCTGATCATTAATGGTGAAAGAGTGTTTACTGATGAAGTCATTACCTCTGTAAACCCAGCAAATAAAGAAGAAGTTATAGGAACCGTATCCAAAGCGAATAAAGATCTTGCAGAGCAAGCGATGCAAGCGGCAGATAAGACATTCCAAACTTGGAGAAAAACGAAAGCGGAAGTGCGTGCAAACATTTTATTCAGGGCTGCAGCGATCGTTCGCAGAAGAAAACACTATTTCTCGGCTCTATTGGTTAAAGAAGCAGGGAAGCCTTGGAATGAGGCGGATGCAGATACAGCGGAAGCGATCGACTTCATGGAATACTATGCACGTCAAATGCTGAAGCTTAAAGACGGCATGCCAGTGGAAAGCCGTCCGATTGAACACAATGCTTTCAATTATATTCCGCTTGGTGTGGGTGTCATCATCTCACCTTGGAACTTCCCGTTTGCGATCATGGCAGGCATGACGACGGCTGCTCTTGTTTCAGGTAATACGGTCCTATTGAAACCGGCCAGTACAACACCGGTCATTGCAGCTAAATTCATCGAAGTGCTGGAAGAAGCGGGCATGCCTGCAGGAGTTGTGAACTTCATTCCAGGAAGCGGTGCCGAAGTAGGCGATTATTTGGTAGATCATCCTCGTACACGTTTCATCAGCTTTACCGGATCTCGTGATGTCGGTATCCGTATTTATGAGCGTGCGGCAAAAGTACATGAAGGCCAAATCTGGTTAAAACGTGTCATCGCTGAAATGGGCGGTAAAGATACGATCGTTGTTGATAAAGAGGCTGATCTGGAATTGGCGGCACAATCAATCGTCGCTTCTGCATTCGGATTCTCCGGTCAAAAATGTTCTGCTTGTTCACGTGCTGTCATAGTGGAAGATGTATATGACCAAGTCTTGAATCGTGCCATTGAATTAACGAAAGAAAAAACGATCGGGGAACCAACAGATCTAAACAACTTCATGGGTCCGGTCATCGATCAAGCAGCTTTCGATAAAGTCATGAGCTACGTTGAAATCGGTAAAGAAGAAGGGAAAATTGTTACAGGGGGAGAAGGAGACAATTCAAAAGGTTTCTTCATCCAGCCAACTATCATTGCCGATGTAGATGAGAACGCACGTGTCATGAAAGAAGAGATTTTCGGACCGGTTGTTGCATTCTGTAAGGCAAAAGATTTCAATCATGCAATCGAGATTGCCAATAACACGGATTATGGATTAACGGGTGCAGTCATCTCTAACAACATTGAACATATCGAACAAGCGCGTGAGGATTTCCACGTAGGTAACTTGTACTTCAATCGCGGCTGTACTGGTGCCATTGTAGGATACCAGCCATTTGGCGGATTCAATATGTCAGGTACAGATTCAAAAGCGGGCGGTCCCGATTATTTAGTTCTTCATCTTCAAGGTAAAACAACATCTGAAACGCTATAAATTTTAGGGGGAATCAACATGACAACTTTAACGGAAAAATTAATCGAGCAAACTGAACAATATGGTGCAAACAATTATAATCCACTTCCAATCGTCATTTCGAAGGCAGAAGGAGTTTGGGTGGAAGATCCTGAAGGCAACAAATATATGGATATGCTTAGTGCCTATTCAGCAGTGAACCAAGGCCACAGGCATCCGAAAATCATCGACGAATTAAAAAAACAAGCTGATCGCGTAACATTGACATCCCGTGCATTCCATAGTGATAAATTAGGACCATGGTATGAAATGGTTTCACGCATTACGCAAAAAGACATGGCACTGCCTATGAATACAGGTGCTGAAGCCGTTGAAACAGCCATCAAAGCTGTTAGACGCTGGGGTTATGATGTTAAGGGAATTGCAGAAAACCAAGCTGAAATCATTGCTTGTATCGGGAACTTCCATGGCCGTACGATGGCAGCCGTGTCCCTGTCATCCGATGATGAATATAGAAGGGGCTTTGGACCGATGCTGCCAGGGATCAAGCTTATCCCTTACGGCGATCTTGATGCATTGAAAGAAGCGATTACACCGCAAACGGCTGGATTTTTAATCGAACCGATTCAAGGTGAAGCGGGAATCATCATTCCGCCACAAGGATTCTTAAAAGAAGCTTACGACTTATGTAAAGAAAATAATGTCCTATTCGTTTCTGATGAAATTCAGTCAGGACTTGGACGTTCAGGAAAAATGTTCGCCTCTGACTGGGATGGAGTAGTTCCCGATATGTACATTTTAGGTAAGGCGCTGGGCGGCGGGGTTTTCCCAATCTCTTGCGTAGCTGCAAACCGTGAAATCCTTGGCGTATTCAATCCTGGTTCCCATGGTTCTACATTCGGCGGCAATCCATTGGCATGTGCAGTTTCCATCGCTTCATTGGAAGTCCTTGAAGAAGAGAAGCTTGCGGAACGTTCATTGGAGCTTGGACAATACTTTATGGATAGTTTAAAAGAAATCAAGAATCCAATGATTAAAGACATCCGCGGCAGAGGCTTATTCATCGGAGTCGAATTAACAGAAGCAGCACGACCTTATTGTGAGCAGCTTAAAGAAGAAAAACTGCTATGTAAAGAAACACATGATACAGTTATCCGTTTTGCTCCACCATTAGTGATTACAAAAGAAGACTTGGATTGGGCAATCGAACGCATTAAAAGAGTTTTATCCTAATATACCTATGAGGTGAATTCCATTGAGTACAACTGTCAAAGAAGAAAAAGAAACTGCCAGCTTGCTTGATTCAACACAGGTCGTAATCAAGGAGGCGCTTGATAAGCTTGGCTATTCTGAAGAAGTGTTCGAGCTTTTGAAGGAGCCTCTTCGGATGCTGACCGTCCGGATTCCAATTAAGATGGATGACAATACGACGAAGATTTTCACTGGATACCGTGCCCAGCACAACGATGCTGTCGGTCCGACGAAAGGCGGAATCCGTTTTCATCCCGAAGTCGATGAGGAAGAAGTCAAGGCACTTTCAATGTGGATGAGTTTGAAATGCGGAATCGTGAATCTGCCATATGGCGGAGGAAAAGGCGGCATCATCTGTGATCCGCGCCAAATGTCCATCGGTGAATTGGAAAGGCTTAGCCGTGGATACGTTCGGGCAATAAGCCAAATAGTGGGGCCGACAAAAGATATTCCGGCCCCGGATGTTTATACGAATTCACAAATCATGGCATGGATGATGGACGAGTACAGTAGAATAAGAGAACACGATTCTCCTGGTTTCATTACAGGTAAGCCACTGGTACTGGGCGGTTCACACGGTAGGGAAAAGGCGACTGCACAAGGTGTCACAATCTGTATCGAGGAAGCGGCAAAGCGTAAGGGCATAGAATTGAAAGGTGCACGCATCATCGTCCAAGGGTTTGGGAACGCAGGAAGCTTTTTGGCCAAATTCATGCATGATGCAGGTGCGAAAGTGATTGGCATATCGGACGCATATGGTGCCATTTATAACCAGGATGGTCTGGATATCGATTACTTACTTGATAAAAGGGATAGCTTTGGAACGGTAACGACACTATTCGATCATACAATCACCAATCAGGAACTTCTGGAACAAGATTGCGATATTTTAGTGCCTGCTGCCATTTCCAATCAAATCACCAAAGAAAATGCACATCTTATCAAAGCCCAAATTGTCGTGGAGGCAGCGAATGGACCTACCACATTGGAGGCAACCAAGATCTTGACGGAACGCAATGTGCTTCTCGTACCTGATGTATTGGCAAGTTCAGGCGGTGTGACAGTTTCTTACTTTGAATGGGTTCAAAATAATCAAGGTTATTATTGGGAAGATGCTGAAGTCCAAACTAAATTAAAAGAGTTATTGGTCAATTCATTTAATCAAGTATATGAAATGTCCGAGACAAGAAAAGTGGATATGAGGCTGGCAGCGTATATGGTGGGTGTCAGAAAAATGGCAGAAGCCTCAATATTCCGTGGCTGGGTATAAGACTTAGTCAAATAATGGAGAGTGGAGGAGTGATTCCGTGTTAAAACCGATTCATACCATCGAGTGTGCTCAGGATGGGACCGTCGAACAAGTTTACGTTCAAAAGAATTCCTATGTTTATGAATGGGAGAGGCTCTTTTTAGTGAAAACGGAAGATGGGAAATTGATTGATGTTTCAATAGGTGCCAGCGGTCACATTACTGAAATTAATGTTTCGGCAGGGGATCCTATTAATAGAAAGCTTCCTTTAGCTTTGCTCCAAGACGATTTTGTTATAACTGGCTCTGATTGATTATAGGAAAGAGGGTGTTCCAAAGGCGGAAGCGATTTCTGCTTTGGGATGCTCTTTTTTGTTGTGATCATTTTAATGGTAATCATAAAGCCAGGAAAAAGTTTGAAAAGAAAAAACGCCCTGTTTCATGGTAAAATATCAGAATGATTGGACAATGCACCAAGCAGTTCCAAACCAAGAAGCTACAAAGTGTATGGACCGATGATGGCTGCGCCGGATGTTTTTTTTCTGACCATCAAAGGAAAGGGAGGCCATGGTTCTACACCTCATGAAACGATTGACAGTATCGCGATCGGTGCCCAGGTCGTTACGAATCTTCAATATATCGTGTCCCGCAATACAGATCTGCTGGACCACTTGGTTCTCTCTATTGGAAAGTTCGTTGGAGGGGAGCGGCCAATGTCATTGCAAACTCCGTAGAGATTAGCGGGACGGTTCGAAGTTTTGATTTGAAATTCCGGGAATCCATGCCAATTCTTATGGAAAGGGTAATCAAAGGCATTACGGAAGCACATGGTGCCTCTTATGAATTTAACTTTCTAACTGGATATCGGCCAGTCATAAATGACAATGAAGTCACAAAGCTCATTGAAGAAACTGTCCGTGAAGTATATGGAGAACATTCTGTCGACCATCCAAAACCGACGATGGGGGCTGAGGACTTTTCGGCTTTCCAACAGAAGGCACCTAGCAATTATTTCTTGATAGGAGCCGGGAATAAGGAAAAGGGAATAACCTATCCCCACCATCATCCACGTTTTACTTTTGACGAAGATGCCATGGAGTACGGTGTTAACATTTTTATCCATGCTGTTCGGAAAATTTTAGGTTAGGAATAAATGAGTGGCCCGTTCTATCTGGGAGAAGGAAAAAAGAACTAGATTAATGAAAGTAAATTTAACGATAAATACAAGCACCTTCACTGACCGTACGCCTTAACAGGGTATGGTTTAGCGAAGGTATTTTTCATTTGGAAGGACATATTGTCATTTTCCCCTTCATAAACTGTTATGGAGAAACAAACAAGCCAATAGACCAAGGGCCAGAAAGGAGTTTGATCATGGTTGCTCGAAACCGGTTCAACCGCTTGACTCTATCCGTGTGCGCTTTCTAGGAATTTAAGTCCACGACTAGAAATATTATGAGATTTAGACATCAAATAAATAGTGGTTTTTCTGACTCTATCCATATTTACAATAAAGGAACATTCAGAATTCCGCCGTTTAAAAAAGGGGAGTTAAATCAGAGTATGAGAATCTCAGAATTAAAGAGGAAAGCCCTTCAGTCGTTGGGAGGTAAATGGGGAGTAACTGTTTCGCTTATGTTGCTCTTGTTCTTGATCAACCTCATTTTACCTTTAATTGTCGAAGTGATCGGAAGCGGTGGGTTTTCACAATGGCTCATGCAGGAAGAAACACCATTATGGACTGATATCTTCAGCATGGTCTTTTCCATTGCCCTAATCCCGCTTACCATTTCAACCACTTGGTTCTACCTGAATTTGGTTAGGGAAGGAAACCCTGATATTCCAGAAGTATTCGCTATCTATAAAGATGGAAAAACCTCTTTCAAGCTTATTGGGGCATCCATCTTACAAGCAATTTTCATTTTTTTATGGTCATTATTATTAATCATTCCGGGTATCATCAAAGCTATCGCCTATTCGCAGCAGTTTTTCTTATTGAAGGATCATCCTGAATACACGGTGCTTGAAGCCATTACAGAAAGCAGAAAAAGAATGAAGGGCTTGAAATGGAAGTATTTCCTTATGCACCTAAGCTTCATCGGGTGGGGCATCCTTTGCATGTTCACGCTGGGAATTGGTTTACTATGGTTGATTCCTTATGCAGGAACAACAACGGCTGCATTCTATAACGAATTAATTGTGCCTCAAGAAGAGATTGACGACGATCAACAAATAGAGGGATAAAAGATCAACCGATAGCAAATGGCTATCGGTTTTTTTATTCCCGATTCTCCTTAAAAAGGTTAAATTGTTCATTTTTCCTGGTGTATAATAGAATATTGAGAATGCCATTTAGGGGGATTACATAGTGAGTAGTGGGTTTAATATTGCGGATATGATATACCAATTGTTTTGCCTTGTATTTCTAATCCTGATCATCGTTGGGACTGTATCTCTTTTCCGTTCCATGAAGCAACGTAAAACCAGACTGGATATCATGGAAAAGAAAATGGATGATTTACATGAACTGATTAAAAGGGGCAAAAATTGACGGCAGCATCGTTCAGACTGCAGGCAAACTCGAAGAAAAGCGAGTTTGCCTGCAGTTTTTTTCTTTAAAAAACAATCCAGCAAATTTCAGAAATCCGCTCCCTTTCCGCCGACTTTCTGCCAAGCCTCCTCACCGCAAGCGCCTCCGGGGTCTCGGCAAGCCAGTTATTCGGCAGGAGTGTCGCAAATTCCTTCAATCCAGTGAGGGTTTAACAAACTGGACGGTTGCATGTGCAGCCGTTTTCTATGCAGTGGAGGCATTCCGGTTCAAACTCAGTCAATTATAAAAAATAATCTATATTGAAATAACTTAGTGAAAAGCACTGTCACCGAATTTGAAAAAGAGGATTGGATTTTAAACATCAATTGAGAGACATAAAAAAATAGAAAAAGAAAGTGAATTGTAAAAAATAAGCAGTTTTACATAGGGTTGTTGGGAGTGTGGTGCAAATTTCATGTACGGCTGCTGGTATGGAAGATGCATGGTTTGTAACGGTGTTTTACCCTATAATGGAATAGATGTGTATTTAAGGATACGGTGAAAAAGTCTATCAGGAATGCTCGACCCTATAACAAATCGACGAAGATGGAGAATGCTGAACATTCGATCCTTTTGTTAGGTGACTTTTGAGAAGTGGGAGGAGTCGGTATCATGAAAGAAGTTATTGCAGTAAAAGAAATTACTAGGTTTAAAACACGGACGGAAGAATTTAGTCCGTACGCTTGGTGCAAACGGATGCTAGAAAATGACCCGGTGAGTTATCACGAAGGAACGGGTACGTGGAATGTTTTTAAATATGAAGATGTGAAGCGGGTTCTCAGTGATTATAAACATTTTTCGAGTGTTCGGAAACGGACTACCATATCGGTTGGAACGGATAGTGATGAAGGTTCTGTACCTGATAAAATCAAAATCACTGAAGCTGATCCACCTGAGCATAGAAAACGCCGTTCACTGCTGGCTGCAGCATTCACACCTAGAAGTCTTCAAAACTGGGAACCTCGGATCCAGGAAATTGCAGATGAATTGATTGGAGAAATGGGTGAGGACACGGAAATCGATATTGTGCAATCATTGGCGAGTCCGCTTCCGATCATTGTCATGTCGGATTTGATGGGCGTTCCTTCAAAAGATCGTTTATTGTTTAAGAAATGGGTGGATATCTTATTCCTTCCTTTTGATAAAGAAAAACAAGAAGAAGTAAATGAATTAAAGCAAGTGGCAGCAAAAGAATACTATCAGTATTTGTATCCGATTGTTGTGCAAAAACGATTAAACCCGGCAGATGATATCATCTCAGATCTATTGAAATCAGAAGTGGATGGGGAAATGTTTACGGATGATGAGGTTGTCCGGACGACGATGCTGATTTTAGGAGCGGGGGTCGAGACAACAAGTCATTTACTGGCCAATAGCTTTTATTCCCTGCTATATGATGACAAAGAAGTTTATCAAGAGTTACATGAAAATCTGGATTTGGTTCCGCAGGCGGTCGAAGAAATGCTTCGTTTCCGATTCAATCTTATTAAATTGGATCGCACAGTAAAGGAAGATAACGATCTATTGGGAGTGGAATTGAAAGAGGGGGAAAATGTGGTTGTTTGGATGAGTGCAGCTAATTTGGACGAAGAGATGTTTGAAGACCCTTTCACCCTTAATATCCACCGCCCCAATAATAAGAAACATCTTACCTTCGGAAATGGCCCTCATTTCTGTCTGGGAGCGCCGTTAGCCAGACTCGAAGCAAAGATTGCGCTTACTGCATTCCTTAAGAAATTCAAGCATATTGAAGCGGTGCCATCATTCCAGTTAGAAGAGAATCTTACCGATTCAGCGACCGGGCAAACTTTGACATCACTACCGCTTAGGGCGTTCCCTACAGTTTAAAAAACGAAAGACCTTGTGCACTAACCTGCATAAGGTTTTTTTCTTTTTAGTGGGGACGCATGGCATACATGTTCCTGCCACTTCCTTAAACGTTCAACAGGAAATCTTATAGTAACCTGAAGTTGAGGTGACAATGACGAATAGAGTAATATGATGAAGTAGCAAATTTTGTGCCCAGGCATGTTCCCCGAATTAGGTTGGCTGGCGATCAAGCATTTACATGCACCATGCAATGAAGAAGATATGATAAAATAGAAAGTTCCATATGAAACGGTTTTAAAAAGTGAAAGGATGTTATTATGAAATTAAAGCAGCAATTAACCATTGCCTTTCTAATAAGTGTACTTTCTTTAATTGGATTCAGTTTCATGGCATTTACGATAAGTGCAAATGAATACCTGAAATTTGATGAAGATGTGATTTCCTTGGTGCAAGGAATTGAATCTCCCCTTCTGACGGACATCATGAAGTTCTTTACCTACATAGGTTCAACCGGTTCCATAATCATCCTTTCCTTGTTTATTTTGTTTTTCTTATATAGGGTTTTGAAGCATCGTCTGGAACTAGTCCTATTCACTGCAGTCATGGTTGGTTCACCTCTTCTTAATTTGATGGTTAAGCTATTCTTTCAACGCGCCCGGCCCGATTTGCATAGGCTCATCGAAATAGGGGGGTACAGTTTCCCTAGTGGACATGCCATGAATGCATTCTCTTTATACGGTATTCTCACGTTTCTGCTATGGCGTCACATTACGGCTAGGTGGGCAAGGATACTATTGATTCTGTTCAGCATGTTGATGATCCTCTCGATCGGTATAAGCCGAATATATTTAGGGGTCCATTATCCTAGTGATATCATTGCCGGATATTTGGCGGGTGGTTGTTGGATTGCGATTTCCATTTGGTTTTTCCAAAGGTATCAAGACCGGCGGAAGAACAAAGATCGCTAATAAAGAGAGCAAGGTTATTGCAAGATAAGTAGCCGGCAGGTAACAAGTCAGCTGTTGATTCAAGAAAGTTAGGAGCGTATTAAATGGAAAACTGGATTACGGAATTCATGAATGATTTTGGGTATATGGGAATCTTTCTATTAATAGCATTGGAAAATATTTTCCCGCCGATTCCGTCTGAGGTCATTCTTACTTTTGGCGGTTTCATGACGACTACAGCGAACATGACGATTATGGGCGTCGTGATTGCATCGACTATAGGGTCAGTGGCAGGGGCAGTCGTCCTTTATGGAATTGGTTTACTTCTTGATGTGAAGGTCATTGAAAAGTTCGTGGAAAGATGGGGCCATATTCTTAGGTTAACGGTATCGGATGTCCACAAGGCGAATTCATGGTTTGACAAGTACGGGTCATGGACCGTGTTTTTCTGCAGACTGGTTCCTCTGATCAGAAGCCTGATCTCGATTCCGGCAGGCATGTCCCATATGAGCTTTTGGCTCTTTCTGCTTTACACAACATCCGGAACATTAATTTGGAACATCATCTTAGTGAATATCGGGGCAGCTGTTGGATCTTCGTGGGAAGATATTGTAGGGTATATGGACATTTATTCAAACATCGTTTATGCGATATTGGCCTTGCTATTCATTACTTTCGTTGTTTTGATTTTTAGAAGGAATAAAGGCAAAGTATAATTTCAGTTTAGTTGATTGGGCCGTTAAAGTCGGCTCTTTCATTACATAATCGAAAATAACCACCAAAGGCTGTCATTGCGACAGCCTTTTTTGTATGGAGCAAGACGGCTGGACTCAGAATAAAGGGGGAGTGCTTTGGACAAAATGAGTGAAACGAAAAAGGAATGAGGTTCGGTGCTATGGCTTCTTTTTTCAAACAAAAGAGACAAGTGAAGCAACGTGAAAAGAAAAAGGAAGATGAAAATCAATCCAAAGGCAAAACGCCTGATTATATTGAAAGTTCCATTTCTGCCAATCTGGAAATCGTGAAGAAAAAGACGGGAAACAGTCCGGACATCATTATCCGAACGTTGAAAATCGGTCAAAAACCGGAGCTGAAAACAACGATCTTGTATGTGCAAGGTATGATTGATAATCCAAGCGTTACGGACTTTTTAATTGAGTCAATCATGAAAAATCCTCATCTATCAGAAAAAATGCTTCCGCAAGAAGCATTGGATATAATCTCTGAAGACGTGGTTTCCCTCGGTGGTGTAGAAACCGTCAAGGATTGGGAAAAATTGTTTTTGTCATTATTATCCGGGGACAGCATCATTTTTGTTGATGGTATCAACATCGCCCTGGTTGCCAGTACAAGAGGAGGAGAAAAGCGCTCGATTCAGGAACCGAGCACGCATTTGACTGTTCGGGGTTCAAGAGAAGGGTTTACGGAATCGAATGGAACGAACATCGCCATGTTACGCCGGATCATCAACACCCCGGATTTATGGATAGAGTCGATGAAAATTGGCACGGTGACAAAAACGGACGTTTCCATCATGTATATAAATGGAATTGTCAAAGAAGGGATCGTCGAAGAGGTCAAGAAGCGCTTAAATCGAATTAACATCGATAGCATTCTTGAATCAGGATATATTGAACAATTGATAGAAGACCAGGTCATGACCCCATTCCCAACCCTTAACCATACAGAAAGACCGGATATGGTCGCAGGAAATCTTCTGGAAGGAAGAGTGGCGATATTCGTTAATGGAACGCCTTTCGTCTTGGTAGCCCCGGCAATATTTGTACAGTTTTTTCAATCCGTCGAAGACTACTATAATCGCTTCGACATTGCTTCTGCCACACGTTTTTTACGGATCATCGTTTTCATTATTTCTATAGTCGGACCAGCTGTCTATGTTGCAGCCACGACTTTTCATCAGGAAATGATCCCAACGAAGTTGCTGGTCATTGTAGCGGCCCAAAGGGAAACGGTCCCCTTGCCTGCCGTCATTGAAGCGCTTCTCATGGAAATGACCTTTGAAATATTACGGGAAGCAAGTCTTCGGATGCCAAAGGCTGTTGGTTCGACCATGTCCATTGTCGGGGCATTGGTCATCGGGCAGGCGGCTGTCCAGGCTGGTATCGTATCACCGGCAATGGTCATCATCGTCTCGATTACGGCGATTGCCAGTTTTGCAACCCCTTCTTATTCCATAGCGATTTCTGCTCGCATTGTGCGGTTCGGATTCATCATTTGTGCCGGCACTTTAGGCTTTTATGGAATGATTTTAGCCTTTATCGTCCTTATTGTCCATTTATGCAGCCTGCGTTCACTTGGAGTTCCTTATATGACACCGCTCGCCCCTCTGAATCCGGAAGGGTTGGGCGACACATTCTTCAGAAGACCTATGTGGGCATTCAAGGAAAGGCCAAAATTTTTAACCAACGAAAATAATCTGATAAGGGAAGGCGATAATCAAAGACCTCTGCCTCCTGAATCGCGTGGAATGAAAACTTCTGACGAGAAAAAAGGTGAAGGCAATGAATCGTAAAAGATTAGTTCTGCTCTGGATGATGTTGATCGCCACCATATTCACCTCCGGCTGTTGGGATAAAAAAGAGTTAAACGAAATAGCCATCGTCTCGGCAGTTGGACTCGATAGAAATAAAGAAGGAAAGATAGTGGGAACATTCCAAATCATTAATCCAAGCAATGTAGCGGGAGCTCTTCAGGGCGGCGGCGGAACAAATCCACCGATATCCATTTATAGGGCCACCGGAGATAATGTGCTTGAATTGGATAGTAGCGCTACAACTAAAATCTCGCGTGATATGTATTTTGCTCATGCCAACTTGGTTGTCATCGGTGAGGAACTAGCAAAAGAAGAGGGCCTCAACTATATTTTCGATGCATTTGAGCGTTCACCGGAATTCAGGGCAACTACGAGGATCGTGATTTCCCGAGGTGTTAAAGCCAAGGATATAATCGAAACGTTAACCGCAATCGATAAGGTATCTGCTGAGAAAATCATTAGGACGATTGAAGTCACTGAAAAAACCCAGGGGAAAAATATTAGCATCAATCTCCAAGAAGTGATCAAGAATCTGCTTAGTACCGGTAAAGAACCGATAATTAGTGGTTTTACCGTGAGAGGAAACACAGGTAAAGAGGATAAAATGGAGAATACCCAGTCTTCGGATATTGAGGCAAACCCTAATGCAGCGGGAATTGGTGTTTTTAAAGATGGAAAATTGATTGACTGGCTGGATGGCGATAAGGCAATAGGGGCAATGTGGGTATTGGATAGGATCGAAAGTACCCATTTAAACATCGATTGGGAGGGTAAAAAAGACGCAGTCACCTACCAGGTGATTCGTCAAAAAACTAACGTTTCGGTAAAAATGGAAAATGGAAAACCTAAGGTATTTATAAAGGTCCGTGCAGAAGGAGATATCCGGGAGGTGAATGTTCCTTTGAATCTAACCGATACGCATGTTTTGATAGATATTGAAAAGAAGTTAGCCAAGAAATTAAAGAAGGAGATGGAAGATGCGGTCGTTCGGGCACAAAAAAATAAATCCGATATTTTTGGCTTTGGTGAAATCATGCACGAAAACCACCCTAAAGAATGGAAGAAAATCGAAAAAAACTGGGACGATGTATCTTTTCCTAAGCTCGAAGTAGATGTGCAGGCAGAGACTTTCATTCGCCGTACCGGATTACGTAATAAGCCATTTCTTTCAAATTTAAAAAAGAAAGATCAATAATGGAAAGGAAGTGGCATCCTCATGGAAAAGGCAAAAATCAGCGGTTACCAGCTGTTCGTCCTTATTGTCCTGTTTGAAATGGGTAGTGCACTTTTGGTTCCGCTTGCAGGTGAAGCCAAGCAGGCTGCTTGGCTAGTTATCCTTATTGCGATGATAGGCGGATTTTTATTGTTTTTCATTTATTATGGCCTTTTTCAATACTACCCTGAACAGCTGTTAACAGAGTTTGTAAAACATTTATTGGGGAATTTTCTAGGCAGGATCGTAGCTTTTCTATACATCCTTTATTTCATCTATCTTGCTGCAAGGGTGCTGAGGGATTTCGGGGATACACTGCTTACTTTTGCCTATCCTCGTCTTCCGTTATTTTTTGCAAACGCTGTATTCATTTTAGTCGTGGTGTATACGGTCCGTAAAGGGATAGAAGTATTGGCGAGGACGGGGGAACTATTCTTTGTCTTGGAGAATTTACTTTTAATGACCTTCATGCTTCTGATTATTGCTTCAGGCATGATTCATTTAAACAACTTAAAACCCATTTTTGAAATCAGCGGGACAGAGATGATGAAAATGGGTTTCACTAAAACCGTTTTCTTTCCATTTGGCGAGATCATTGTGTTTTTAATGATTTTTCCTTATTTGAATGAGCCTCAGCGACTGAAAAAAATTGGGATAGGGGGCTTGGCGACAAGCGGGATTTTTCTAGCGATAATAATGGCTGTTAATATTGCTGTACTTGGTGTAGACCTTACAACACGTTCGCAATACCCCCTTCTTACCCTCATTCAGTCAATAGAGGTCGCTGGCTTTCTTGAACGTCTCGATGTGTACTTCTTGTTTTTGTTGTTGATTGGCGGGTTCATCAAGATATGTGTATTTACTTATGTAGCGGTAACGGGTACGGCGAATGTTTTCAATGTTAAACAGCCCTCCAGACTTGCTTACCCTGTTGGCATGGTCATTTTATTGATCTCGATTATTATAGCAAGCAGCTATACGGAACATATCTATGAAGGGCTAGGTGCCGTACCTCATTACATCCATCTGCCATTTCAGGTGATCATCCCGTTGCTTCTCCTGATCATTGCCTTTTTTAAGAATCGAAAAAAAGGAAAACAAGCACCAAAATAAGATCCTAAAAGGTGGAATTGATGAGAAATGAAAATCTTTGGTATTACAGTTTTGATCCTAGCCCCTTTAGTGGTCATATCTTTAGGTATGGATATATTAATGGGATTTGATCTGGATAATTCAATCAAGCATGCCTTTAACCCATTTTTGGTGCAGGATCCCATTGAACTTATCCTTTTTCTCATTCTTCTTGTATTCCTTGTGTTCAGCTTCTTTTATCGAAAAAAAAAGAAAGGCAACACCAAAGGACAACAATGATGGTGCAATATTCCCCCTTGTTGAAATAGAGATGAACTCCGAATATGGGAGTTTGTCTTTTTGCTTTTTTACAACCCCGTAAACCCATTTCATAGTATGATGATAAAATGAGCTTATTTTTCAGCGGAATGTAAAATCACTCAACAACAAAACCTCGGAAGGAGGACGGCGATTTGGATATCAAAATGAATCAAAAAATCATAAAAGACATGTGCGGGGCCGTCTCCTTCAAAAGAGGGGAAGCTTTTCATCGTGCCAATAAAGTGACATTTGAAAGTTACCGTCCTGATGGCTGTGAAGCAACGGTTAAAGGAAAGGAAGACTTCCATGTCAAGATTGAAGTGGATGCTGTCGGCGGATTTCAGACGAAATGCAGCTGTCCTACGCTAGCTTCCTTCCCAAGGGATTGCCAGCATATTGCAGCCGTCCTGCTGTCGGTTTACGACCATCAGCGAGATGGGACGATCCCTGAGGGTCTGCATGCACCCGATACTGATACAGCAGCCAATAAGAAGTTGTCAGAAGGCTTGCTGACCCTATTCAATAATCAGACTGTACGCAAAAGCGGTCATCAGCGCCACTTTGAAAAAAGAAAGATGCTTGAAGCGGAATTTACGTGTAAACCAATATGGATGGGAACGGATCAATATATGTTAGGACTGGAAATGAAAATCGGTTCTTTCAATGTGGCGAATATCCGGGATTTCCTGAAGCGAGTTAAAGAAGGAAAGCCTGCCCAAGTGTCCCGGTCATTTAACTATGACCCGGTGCTGCATTGTTTTCAGAATGAAAATGATATCGTGCTTCAGGAGCTCATTACAGTGATATCGGATGAAAAGGTCTATGTTGACGCCCTGACGGATATATCTGAATATACATTGGACAATCACTTATTACTTTTGCCTCCATCATCTTTTCGAAGGCTTGTCCCCATCCTTGAAGTAGCGCCATTGGTGAAGCTTGCCTATGGTGGCCTTACATTCAATGGCTTTCGTTTATCAAACGGACCGCTTCCTTTACAGTTTGACTTTACCGAAAGCGAGGTCAAAGGTTATCAACTGAATATTAAAAGGCTGCACGAGATGATCGTCATGAATGCATACACATTGGTTCTATTTGAAGGGAAATTGGTTCAGCTCGAAAATGAGGATTTCCAACGCCTTTCAGAGTTAAAGCAAATGATGGAAGATTCGGGGATGAATCAGATTCCAATCCATCATGACCAGCTGGAATTATTCATGGACAAAGTGGTACCGGGTTTGAAAAGACTCGGTGAAGTCCATATAGCAAGATCCATCACTGAATTGTTTTTGAAGACACCGCTGGTTGCAAAACTATACTTGGATCGAGTGAAAAACAGGCTGCTTGCGGGGCTGGAATTCCATTATGAAAATATCGTGATCAACCCTTTGGAAAAACAGGAATCCAAGGTTATAAGGGATGTTGAGAAAGAGGCGGAGATATTAAAACTGATGGAGGATAGCCAGTTTGCCAAGACTGACGGCGGCTATTTCTTGCATAACGAAGAGTTGGAGTATGAGTTTTTGTACCACATCGTTCCGAAACTCCAGAAGCTGGTACAAATCTATGCCACGACCGCTGTAAGAAACCGAATTTCCCGTGGGAATGCTGCACCGCGCATTAGGGTGAAAATTAAAAAAGAACGTACTAATTGGCTTGAATTCAAATTTGAAATGGATGATATCCCAGATAAACAAATACGTGAGGTCTTAGCAGCGCTTGAAGAAAAAAGGAAATACTATCGTTTAAGGAATGGATCGTTGCTTTCCCTTGAAACAAGGGAATACGAGGAAATCAATCGTTTTCTGAATGCACTGCCCGTTCAGGATGAAGACTTGGAAAGCAGACTGAACATGCCAATCGTAAAAGGGCTGCAGCTCCTTGATTCCGTTAATGACAGCCAGACATTTACAATGGAAGAATCATTCCGGCAGTTTTTGGATAACATCAGGAATCCTGGCGCCTTGGAATTCGTGGTGCCAAATAGTCTGGACCCGATCTTGCGCGAGTATCAAAAAAACGGCTACAAATGGATGAAAATGCTTGCCCAATACGGTTTTGGCGGGATTCTTGCTGATGATATGGGTTTGGGAAAAACACTGCAAAGCATCACGTTCATTTTATCCGAGCTACCTGACATCCGTAAGAAAAGGGTTCCGGTGCTTATTGTCTGCCCATCATCATTGACCTACAATTGGCTGGGTGAATTCACTAAATTCGCTCCTGATATCCAAGCCGTCGTCGTGGATGGCGACAAGATTGAAAGGACGAAGCTTCTTAAGGAAGTGGGTGACGTGGATGTAGTGATCACCTCTTATCCATTGCTCCGGAAGGACATCACATCGTTTGAAAAAGAGGACTTCCATACGGTGTTTTTCGATGAGGCACAGGCCTTTAAGAACCCAGTGACACAAACGGCACGAGCAGCCAAGAAGATAAAAGCGGCAAATCGCTTCGCGTTGACTGGTACGCCCATCGAGAATTCACTAGAAGAGCTCTGGTCCCTTTTCCACGTCGTATTCCCTGAACTATTCATGGGGTTAAAGGAGTATAGCAACCTCTCAAGGAAGCAGATTTCCCGAAGGATCCGTCCATTTTTGCTGCGGAGAATGAAAGAGGACGTACTGGCGGAACTACCGGAAAAAATCGAGTCGCTGGAATCGATGGAACTGCTCCCTGATCAGAAGAAACTGTACGGCGCCTATCTGGCGAAGCTGCGGCATGATACGCTGAAACACCTGGACAAGGACACCCTCCGGAAAAATCGGATCAGGATCCTTGCAGGCTTGACCCGGCTTCGGCAAATATGCTGTCACCCCGCCTTGTTTGTGGACGGATATAAAGGCAGTTCAGCAAAATATGAGCAACTGATGCAAATTGTAGAGGAATCGAAGCATTCTGGAAGACGGGTGCTGATTTTCTCGCAATTTACAAAAATGCTTCAAATTATCGGCAGGGATTTGGCCGTGAAAGGACAACCCTTTTTCTACCTGGATGGACAAACTCCATCAAAGGAACGTGTTGAAATCTGCAATCGGTTTAATGCAGGAGAACGGGATATATTCCTCATTTCATTGAAAGCGGGCGGTACGGGTCTCAATCTGACGGGTGCCGATACAGTCATTCTATATGACCTTTGGTGGAATCCGGCAGTTGAAGAACAAGCTGCGGACCGTGCCCATCGAATGGGGCAGAAGAATGAGGTTCAAGTCATCAAACTTATTGCCCGCGGCACAATCGAAGAAAAAATGAATGAACTTCAAGAGAAAAAGAGACACCTAATTGAAGAAATCATCGACCCTGGGGACAAGTCGCCGTCTGCACTTACAGAAGAGGATATCAGGGAAATCCTGATGATATAAGGAGGGGGATACGGTTACGCAAATCAGTAGACAGGAACAATTTATGAATTGAATAGTTTAGTCATGAAGCATTTCTTTGTAATGAGGAATGCTTTTTTTCTTTTTTTAAAAGAGAAAAGGATATTTAGATAACAATAATAATATAATAAAAGACAACAATATTTTATTGTAAAACGATAAATCGTATGTTAAATTAAATGGACAATAAATAAGTGAGGTGCTTTTTATGAAACTAGGAACAACACTCTTTTTAAAGATAGCTGTTATTCTTATTGGAATTCCGGTTCTTGCTTTGTGCATCTTTTTGGTGCCTGAGGTAGCGAACTTTGCAGCAGAATTATATCCGGATATGACTTATTTGAAATATCTCGTTTTTATCGATTTGTATGCATCCGCGATACCTTTTTACTTTGCTCTATATCAAGCCTTTAAACTTTTAAGCTATATTGACAAGAACAGTGCTTTCTCGGAATTATCTGTAAGAGCTTTAAAGACTATAAAAAATTGTGCAATCACGATCAGTGGCTTGTATGTGGCAGGCATGCCGCTCTTTTATCTCATGGCGGAAATGGACGATGCACCAGGTATCATATTAATCGGAATGGTCGTTATTTTTGCTTCAATGGTGATTGCAGTCTTTGCTGCTGTTCTTCAAAGGCTTTTACAAGAAGCCATCGATATAAAATCAGAAAATGACTTAATAGTCTGAGGTGAATAACTTGGCGATTATAATCAATATTGATGTGATGCTGGCTAAAAGGAAAATGAGTGTTACAGAACTTTCCGAGAGGGTTGGAATAACGATGGCCAATCTTTCCATATTGAAAAACGGTAAGGCAAAAGCGATTCGATTAACAACTTTAGAGGCGATTTGCAAGGCTTTAGAATGTCAACCCGGAGATATTTTAGAATACCGAAATGATGAAGACATCCAAGAATAAAAAAGTGGAAGAAAAGAAAGATTTCATCAAAGGGGAGTTACTCATGAATTTAACCATTAAAAAAATGGAGGCACCAATCATGAGAGCACTGAAACAACTCGTTCGTTTTGGTTGGGAGCAGGCTTTATCATGCTTGTTTCCTGCCGTTATTTTTGCCTCTTTGGCTATTACAAAAGTCATACCGCTTCCCTTCCTGCCGCGGTATGACTGGCTGCTCATCATCTGCCTTCTGATGCAGTGGTGGATGTTGCGTTCCGGGCTTGAAACAAAGGATGAACTAAAGGTTATCACATTGTTCCACCTTATTGGACTGGGTCTTGAACTTTTCAAGGTACATATGGGCTCCTGGTCTTATCCAGAGGAAGGATACTTCAAAATATTTGGAGTGCCTCTGTATAGCGGATTCATGTACGCAAGTGTAGCGAGTTATCTTTGCCAGGCGTGGAGGAGATTAAAGGTTGAACTGGTCAAGTGGCCGCCGTTTTTGGCCGTTGTATCTCTTGCCGCTGCGATTTATTTGAATTTTTTCACCCACCATTATTGGATTGATGTTCGTTGGTGGTTATCTGGACTTGTCATCATCGTCTTTTGGCGATCATGGGTCACATACGAGGTTGGTGGAACTCGTTATCGTATGCCAATCGCACTTTCATTCGTTCTCATCGGATTTTTTATATGGATAGCCGAAAATATCGCAACGTTCTTTGGAGCTTGGGAATATCCAAACCAAACCGATGCATGGAGTCTCGTTCATCTAGGAAAAGTAAGTTCATGGCTCTTATTAGTGATTGTTAGCTTTCTTATAGTAGCGACGCTAAAACAGGTTAAGGGGAAAGATTCCACTAAGATGGATGCAAGTCAATTTTTATAAAAAGAAATTCGGCGTTCGCATGAAAAATTCTACTTAATTCAAGTTAGGTGAAAAGACGGCACATAATGGACAATAAGTGTCGTCTTTGATTTTTTAAATATTTTATACTTTTTTTCTACTGAATTTCTACGAAAAATCACTTTCACTCATTCCTATGAAACAAGTTTTAATCCCACTGCTGCGCCAAGGACCATGGCTATAAAAATGACCCTTCGCCAATCTTTGGATTCCCCGTATAGGAGCATCCCGATTATCGCTCCGCCTGATGCGCCAATCCCTGTCCAGATAGCATAAGCCGTCCCCATCGGCAAGGTTTGCATGGCATAAGCAAGAAATAGGAAACTTGCTCCGAATCCGATGAATAACAGCAGCAAGGATTGCCAATTACGGTCTTTGTGCAATTTATTTATCATCGCAACCCCAAACATTTCAAATAGCCCCGCTAAGATTAAAGAGACCCAAGCCATTAAGATTCATCCCCTTTCTCAGCCTTATCATCAGTCACTAGTTTCAAGCCGATCACTCCTGATAATAAGAGGAGGATCAATAGCGTTTTGCTCAGCTTGAACGATTCCCCAAAGAAAATGATTTCGGAAAAAACGGTCCCGGCCGTCCCCATACCGACAAAAACGGCATATACCGTTCCGACAGGAAGCTTCCTGCCAGCCATTATCATCAAATAAAAACTGATGATGATCGAAATGACCGTTCCAGACCAAGTCCAAAAGTCATCTGCATGTTTTAAGCCAATCACCCAAAATACTTCAAAAAAAGCTGCAATGAATACTTTAATCCAGTTTGTGCTCATGAATACCGCACCTCCGATTTTATTCTTTACCAAAAAAAACAAAAAAAGCCCAAGAGATAACCGTTAAACAGTTTCTCCCAGGCTTTTATCCTTCCGTGGCACAGCATGCTGTGAGTTTTCTCTCGGACCAGACCAGCAATAGACGCACTGCGGAACCCTAGAAAACCTTTGACATATGCAATTACCTTTCATTATACATACTTTTTGAACTTACTCAAGGTAAAAGTTTAATGGAAAAATGGACGTTGGGCTTTTTGCCGCACTAAAAAATCATCAATTTATCGAAATAAAGAACATACTCAGATTCTGTTTTCAGGTCGAAAAAGCCCCGATAAGATTTCAGGGCTTTTTTGACTTGCTATTTAGGCACTCACTATCCGTTTTCGGGATGGGCCTTCTTTTTTATGTGATACATAGCTATGCAGGATCATTCCTATGATGACGATAAAGATGCCGAACCACGATAACGGAGAAGGAATCGGTAAAGATAGGAATAGTAATTCGCCAGCCAGTGCAAAAAGGACCTCCATCGATTGTGTAGCTTCAACGGAAGCTAATTTCTGCATATTTCCGCTTACCAAATCGGTCGCCTTGAAAAAAAGGACCGTGGCGATGACTCCGGAAAATAGTGCTACCAAAAGGGATTGGAAACTTTGCATCTTCGTCGGCGCCCCTACTGTAAAGAAACCGTACAATGAAAGCAGAAACCAGAATGGCAGACTCGCCAAAGTCATTCCCAATACCCGCTGATAAGCATCCAAACGTCCTTCGGAAACTTCCATCATTTTGCGATTTCCCAAAGGGTATGCAAACGAGGCGATGACGATTGGAATCACTCCCAGCCAAAGATTGGCCATTGAAATGTGCTTGGTGTGTTCCAGCTGCATCAGGATGATTCCAAGCAGGATGATCATGGACATGAGGAGGCCTTTCACAGAAACCTTTCCTCTTTGCCTTTCGAGCCCATCTTTCGTTTGGACATTCTCAAAAAACAGCGGCGCAAGTAATGCACCCGAAATGATCGTGATTTGCCAAGTGCCGGCAATTAGCCAGCCAGGTGAGTAGGCGGATGCAAAGCATAAAGGAGCATAAAATAACCCAAAACCGACAAAACTCCAAAGCAGCCAAGGACCCGGCTTTTCTCTCATCACTCGTAAAAGGGGACGCAGATTTTTTCTGCTTAACACGATACAAAACAGAAAAGGCACCATAAAGATATAACGCAGCGATGCACTCCATATCCAACTTCCGCCAGACAACTCCATGGCCTGATTTAAAACAAACGTAAATGCAAAAAAGAAAGCGGAACAAATACCTAATATAATCGGACGCAATTGACTCACCTCAATCTGTTTTATGAGTCAGTAAGACTCTGGAAGCATGGCGATCGTTTCGGTTTTCTGAAAGAATTTTCAGAAATATCCACTGTGTCAAAAGCGGAATGAATTTTCGGAATATTTTAAGCGATCAATTTAAATTGTCCTTCAAAAGCAATAGAAAATCAACAGGATTCTTTTAAGTTAGAGAAATTCATTCTCGATGATTCGACATGGAATGAAAAGAATGGCTTTTGGAGTTAAATGAAAACGTTTCCACTTTAATGTTTATATTAACAAAATATACCAATTAAATAAGCGAGAAACGTTGTTATGACAAGGATTATGAAGGGGTTACTAATATTTAATATAAAAATCATATAGAGGCAGATAATATATGAAGATACGAGAATTGACGAATATGGTAGGGAGTGGTATCTTTATAAAAGTGCAAATAATGTCGAATGGTGACGAAATATTAAATGCAACATTCGCAAGAAAGTTAGTGGGGTAAATTAAATGAAATCTACAGGTATTGTACGTAAAGTTGACGAATTAGGGCGGGTAGTCATTCCGATTGAACTGCGCCGAACATTAGGAATTAATGAGAAAGACGCTCTGGAGATTTATGTGGAACAAGAGCGCATCATCCTTCAAAAATATAAACCAAACATGACTTGCCAGGTTACAGGTGAAGTTTCCGATGACAATATGAAACTTGCTGACGGTAAATTAATTCTTAGCCCTGAAGGTGCCGAACTTCTAATTAAAGAAATTCAAGCCAGCATGGAAACTGCTAACTAATTAATATACTAGATAAATAGCAAACAAGTGTAGGGAAGGTTTTCCCTACACTTTTTTATATTAAATGGTAAAATAATAAAAATGGTTCGATTCACGTACGAAACCAATTTTTTCATAAAGTTTCTGTGCGTTTACATTATCCTTGCCTGTCTCCAGTGAAACCCCTTTGGCACCTGTTTCGCGTGCAAAAGTGATGGCCGCGTTCAATAACTCCTCGCCAAATCCCTTTTTTCGGGCGGACTCCTTCACGAATAAATCATTCAATACCCATGACCGCATCATACTCACAGATGAAAAAGAAGGATATAATTGTACAAAACCAATAGGATGTCCTTCATCATAGGCCATAAAAACCACAGACTCCCCATTTGTCAGCCTTTCCCTTAAAAACTCCCTTGCGCGACCAGGATCGGATGTTTGCTCATAAAACACTCTGTATAAATCAAAAAGTTCGGTCAGTGATTCCAGCTCATGTAATGTAGCCTTCTGTATGCTCATAAATGGCTCCCCCTAATTGTTATAATACTCCTAATTTACCATTTATTTATGCTATCCGACAAATTCAGGACCACATTTTCCAGCGCCAAAAAAAGGATGGAGCTCAAAAAGGCTCCATCCTACATGAAAAGGGCTATTAAACCCAAGTTGAGCAGCAAACTCGTGAATTATAAGCGTTTACTCGTGAGTTTGTGCAATTTACTCGTGAGTTTGGAGCAAATACTCGT